>DDBM01000011.1 GCA_002333125.1 Moraxellaceae bacterium UBA2032
TTACGCTCAATGGCATGGGGTGGTCGTTATTTAGTGGTTGGTTTTGCCGCAGGCGATATTCCTAAAATACCGTTAAATTTACCTTTATTAAAAGGCTGTGCAGTGGTTGGCGTGTTTTGGGGTGAATTTGCCACACGGCAAAAAAAAGACAATCAAGCCAATATGATGCAACTATTTGGCTGGTTGATGCAGGGTAAAATTAAACCGCATATTTCTGCCGAATATCCACTTGAGCAAGCGGCACAAGCCTTAAATGATTTGTTAGAGCGTAAAGCGACAGGCAAAGTAGTCTTGGTGATGAGCAATTAAAACAGTCGCTAATTTTATTTGTGTACGTGTTGTGGTAACGTAAGGCAAAAGCAAGTGACGCAGCTTGCTTTTGTTTAAGGACAGGCAACAACTATGGATAATAAAAAACAGGCTACTCTTTTTGGCAAACTAGCACAACATCCTATTCTGGGTAATCTTTTATTATTTATTAGCTATTTTTTAACAGGCCATATTGGCTTAGCTTTAGCAGCTTCTCCTAATTTTGCAACATTTGTTTGGCCAGCATCGGGCATTGCTTTAGCATGGATTTTGTTATTTGGTTGGCGTTTATTAGCTGGCGTGGTTTTTAGCTCATTTACGGTGGCTTTATTTGAAACAGCAAAGTCATTAGAGATTAGTGTCTTTGCTGTTAATTGGTGGATTCCCTTGGCCATTGGCGTGGGGGCGGCAGCTCAAGCGGCAGCAGGGGCTTGGTTAATTAAGCGTTATGTAGGGTTTCCTTCGGTATTAGATAAGCCGTCTGTTGTATTTAAACTGCTTTTTTTTTGGCGGAATCTTGGCAACATTAATTAATGCCACATGGAGCGTAGGCATTTTAGGCAGTGTTGGAGCAATTAAGTCTGGGCTTGTGTTTCAAAGTTGGTTTATATGGTGGGTCGGTGATAGTTTAGGTGTGTTGGTTTTTGCACCTGTATTATTGGTCATTGGATTGCCTAAATATTTATATCGCCATACACGCGCATTAACGGTCACGATTGTTTCTACGGTTGCTTTTTTAGTCTCAGTAGGCGTTTTTTTATTGGCCGTGAGTTTAGAAAGCAAAGACCGTTTAGCTAAATCAGATGCTCATCATCAGCAAGTCATGGGACTGTTACAGCAAAAGCTACATGATTACGAAAGTTTTGCCTTGTTTGCGCGTGGTTTTTTTGAGGGTAGTGATTATGTGACGGCTACAGAGTTTACGACCTTTGTTGCGCCGTGGCTTAAACAACACCCCGAAGTACAAACAGTAGAATGGGCACCAAAAGTGTTGGCTAATGAGCGTCAATCATGGCAACAACAACAGTCTGTAATTCAGGGTAGAGCGGTTGAAATTTTAGAAAAAGGCGGGACTCAACGCGATATTTTATTAGTCAATTCACGTGTGCGAGAAGTGTATTTTCCTTTATTGTATTTGGAGCCGTGGCCACAAAACAATCAAGTGTTAGGTTTTGATATACAAACTAACGAGGATAATCAAATCTTATTAGAACAAGCAGCAGGCTCAGGGCTTTCATTATTGTCTGCGCCCATTAAACTTGCTCAAATAACAAATCATCCCTCAGGTTCAATTTTATATACCCCGATTTATAATGCAAATGTATTACAAAAAGATTGGGANNTTATCAGGTTTGGGTAAAAGATAAGGCGACAGGTCAAACCCTATATGGCCAAGAGCCTAGTGCCAATCAATTAAAAAAAACTACACAATTAGGTTTGTATTGCTCCTCTACTTTGCGTATTGCCCAACGAGAATGGCGTATTGATGTATGGCCAGTTGAGCAACAATTAATCCAATATCAATCATGGTTAACATGGCTTGTCTTGGTTTTGGGTCTAATCGGAACAAGCATCGCGGTAAGTTATACCTTAGTCAGTACAGGTCGTAGCCAGTCTTTAGAACAAGAAATTTATCAACAAACCAAAGTCTTAATAAGACGTAATCAGCAATTAGAGTTGGCGCGTAGCGAGGCCGAAAAAGCCAACGTCGCCAAAAGTTTATTTTTAGCCAATATGAGCCACGAAATTCGCACCCCCATGAATGGTGTGTTGGGCATGGCCGAATTGCTAAAAGAAACCGAACTAAATTTACAGCAACAGCAATATGTACAAGTCATTTATGCCTCAGGAAAGGCCTTATTAAGTATTATTAACGATATTTTGGACTACTCTAAAATCGAAGCAGGCAAAATGGATATTGAGCAGATTGATGTGGATATAGAAGAAGTTTTATCCGAATCAGCCAGTATTTTTGCCCTCGTTGCCGAGCAAAAAGGCTTAGAGTTTTTATTGTCAGTTGACCCCAACACTCCGCATACACTCAGTACCGACCCAACTCGCCTCAAGCAAATTTTACTTAATTTGTTAAGTAATGCCTTTAAGTTTACCCATCAAGGCCAAGTCATGGTGCGGGTATATAGTAAAGAGGCAGAAGATAATAAATGGTTATATATTGAAGTCAGCGATACAGGTATTGGGATTAGTCCTGTACAGCAGCAACGTTTATTTGATGTGTTTGCTCAAGCGCATAGTGCTACCACACGTCAATTTGGAGGAACAGGTTTAGGTTTAAGTATTAGTAAACAATTAGCGTTATTAATGAACGGCCAAATTTCCTTAGAGAGTGAGTTAGGTAAAGGAACAACATTTACCGTAGTCTTGCCTTATATTCCTGCCAATCCTTCTTTTGAGCAACAGCGACAACAAAGCCATTTATTGCTTAAAGGTTTGCGAGTGTTATTGGTTGATAATTCCTATGAGTTTGGACGACGCATGGCGCAGCAAGGGCAACTGTGGGGAATGTATATTGATGTTATTCATGACGGAGAATATGCCTTACTGTTACTACGTAAAGCACAACAAGCGTATCGTGATTATCATGTGGTTATTTTAGATGGTGAGCTAGCTCATATTGACGCGCTAGACATTGCTCAGCAAATCGCCGATGAACCTTTGTTAGTTAAAGTAAAGTGTATTTTATTAACATCATTGCATCGTTACCCCTCTAAACAACAATTAGAAAAAACTAAGATTGCTTTAGCGATGACTAAGCCTCACTCAGTAACACCTGTTCGTGATGCTATTTTACGCATTTTGCCAAGTCATTTAGACCTCAATAATCCAGTAAATAACGAAACCTCTTCACAATCTCACTCTACATTAACAGGTAAACGTATTTTGTTGGCTGATGATTATATGGTTAATCAGATGGTGTTAGTGGCGATGTTAGAAAAATTGGCTTTGCAGGTTGATGTGGCTAGTAATGGCAAAGAAGCCTTTAGTTTGTACCAAGATAATCCTTTAGCATACGACATGGTACTAATGGATTGCGAAATGCCCGAGCAAGATGGTTATGTGACGACACAACAAATACGTGATTTTGAGCAGAAAAATAACTTACGCGCTGTATGTGTGGTTGCGTTAACGGCACATGTGCAAGAAGCACAACAACAGCGTTGTTTACAAGCAGGTATGAATGACTTTTTAAGCAAGCCTTTGGCTTTTCAGACCTTAAAAGCGTGTTTGTTGAAGTATGTATAAGCAGCACTTTTTGTCTAAGTTATTATTAAATATACGGTTTTATATACATATGTATAAGATTTGTTCTTGATATTTTGCGCCAATTTGTGAGTTTTAGACGCTATTTAGCATTTTTTTGACAGATTTTATCAATCATCAAAAAATGTCGTACCGTAAGATTGTCCTACAAAATAAGCAGCCCAAGACGATAATCTACAGGTACATACAGAATGAAAAAAACGTGTTTAAGTGCAGCAATTGCGTTAGCGATGATGGGCGTAGCTTCTGCCCATGCAACCTTGGCCAATGGACAGCCTTATAGCGTAAGTATGGATGCCAAAGGCTTTATGATTGATGGCCAATATCGCTTATTGCGCGGTGGTACCGTACAATGGTTTAGAATTCCGAGCAGCGAATGGCGTGACCGTTTAG
>DDBM01000055.1 GCA_002333125.1 Moraxellaceae bacterium UBA2032
ATTTTTTATGGTGTCGCGATTGGACTATTATTTTATAATTTCGCTTTATGGTATTTAACCCGTGAACGTAGTCAGCTACTTTATATATTTTATCTAAGCAGCAGTATTATTTATTTTTTATGGTTGCACGGCATACTATTTCGCTTATGGCCGCACGCAACCAACTGGAATAATCACGGTTTTTACGCCAGTATTTTGTTAATGGTGATTACAGGTTTATTTTTTGTCCGTTATTATTTACAGTTAGCTGCGCGGCCTTTATTAAACAAAAGCTATTATGTCTTCATCACCATTACCTTCAGCTTACTGCTTATTCAGTTTTTTTTACCGCTATGGCTGTCCGCTCGTTTAGTGCCAACGCTCAGTATTTTGCTCATTATTATTGCGCTTTATACAGGGTTTAGACGCTGGCAAGACCAATTAGCCACAGCTCCTTTGTTTATTATTGCGTGGATTAGCGTGTTATTGGCGGCGGTCTATACCATTTCCATGAATTATTTTGGTTTTGGTAATATCACGCACGCTATTTACGCCATGCAAATCGGCTTTGCGCTGCAACAAATACTGTTATCTATTGGTTTAGCGCAACAAATGAATACGCTAAAAGCTGCAAAAATACGTTATGAACAAGAAAGTCATCTCGCCAAAGCAGAAAGTGCTGCCAAAAGTGAGTTTTTAGCGCGCATGAGCCACGAAATTCGCACCCCCATGAACGCGGTATTAGGTGTCACTCAATTATTACAAAGCTCGCCTTTAAATACGGAACAGCAGCAACAAGTGTCGTTGTTATACAACTCCAGTAAGCAACTATTAGAACTAATCAATGATATTCTTGATTTTTCACGCATGGATGCCAATAAGCTGACTTTAAGTGCAGAAAGCTTTGATTTACCTGCGTTATTATCCGAATGTGTCAGTTTATTTACTGCGGTCGCACAACAAAAATCTTTAGTATTAAGGTATCAACCGCCTGCTGATTTACCCCAATGGCTAGAAGGTGACTCTTTACGCATTCGTCAAATTTTGCTCAATTTATTAGGTAATGCCATTAAGTTTACCGCAGAAGGTGAAGTGTGCTTAACCATCGACATCGTCGAACTCCGTGACGATCGCTGTCGGTTAAAGTTCAGTATCAAAGATAGCGGCATTGGTATTAGTAACCAACAACAGGCGTTGTTATTCACTGCCTTTAGTCAAGCGGATAGCTCTATTACTCGCCAATACGGTGGCAGCGGCTTAGGTTTGGCAATCAGTCAGCAATTAGTGGAGTTAATGGGCGGTAGCATTGCTATCGCCAGTGAGCTGGGTTTAGGGGCAACTTTTAGCTTCGAGCTCGACTTGAAACGTGTCATTGCTCCTGCCCCATTAGCCAATACTCAGCCCTCATCTCCTCAGACGACACACTTAGCAAATTTACATATTTTAGTTGCCGAAGATAGCCCAATAAATCAAGTGGTTATTCGCTCCATGTTACAACGACTGGGTATTACTCATGTGATGGTCAGTAATGGTCAAGACGCACTCCAAACCATGATGCAACAACACGCTGATTTTGACGTGGTACTCATGGATTATGAAATGCCGATATTAGATGGTGTCAGCACTGTCAAACAGTTGCGAATTTGGGAACAGCAACAACAACTCCGTCGTTTACCCGTTATTGCTCTGACCGCTCATGCTTTACCTCATTATGTACAATTATGCCGCGATGCAGGCATGGATGATTTTTTGACCAAGCCCATTTTTCTAGGCGCATTATCAACGAAATTACAGCAATTCAATCACTCATAACCGAAACAATCTTCCTCTAACGCCAACAAAAACCAAGCAAGTGCTTGCTTTTTTCTTTAAAAAATACGATTGTAAGCCGTTTTCGGACTTTCGTACCAACACGACTGATTTGTAGCTATTGAATATCGCTTAAATTTTTTCTTCAGAAAAGTGTACGTCAGTTTTAAATTTTTAATTGCTCAGATGAGGAAAAACCAATGACCGCACTTGCAGGCTTAAAAGTCTTAGATTTTTCGGGTTTGTTACCCGCACCTTTTGGCACACGTATTCTTGCGGATATGGGAGCAACGGTATTGCGTGTGGAAGCACCCGCACGACCTGATATGGTTCGCGTAATGCCTCCTTTTGACGATCAAGGTTTATCTGCGGGTCACGGCTCATTAAATCGTAATAAAGGAAGCATTGTTATTGATTTAAAAACCCCTGAAGGCGTTGCTATTATTAAAGAATTAGTCAAAGACTACGATATTGTCGTTGAGCAATTCCGCCCTTCGGTGATGTCACGTTTAGGCTTAGGTTACGACGATTTAAAAGCCATTAATCCCAAGTTAATTTATTGTGCGGTAACAGGTTATGGGCAACAGGGGGTGTATAAAAATAGAGCTGGCCACGACCTCAACTATTTAGCCATTGCGGGTATCCTTGGTTATACAGGCCGTCAAGAAACTGGCCCACTGCCCTTGCCCATTCAAGCAGCCGATGTCACAGGCGGTTTATATGCAGTCACAGGCATTTTGGCGGCAGTTATTCATCGTCATAACACAGGAATTGGTCAGTTTATTGATATCTCTTTGACTGATTCTGCTTTTAGTTTACAAGCATTAACCGCACCACCTGCGTTAATGGCTAATCATCAACCGAAAGCAGAAACTGACACCTTAAATGGCGGTACTTTTTATGATTGTTATCGCACCGCAGACAATCGCTATTTAAGTATTGCAGGTTTAGAGCCACAATTTTTTATGGCTTTTGCTCAAACCATTAATCGCCCAGATTTAATTCCACTTGCTATTCGTCACGATATTGAAACTGTTCGTATTGTAAAAGCAGCGATTCGAGAAGCGATAGAAACAAAAACACTCAGCGAATGGCAAACCATTTTTGCTCATGTCGAAGCGTGTGTTGAACCTGTGTTATCGTTTGCTGAAGCGTGCGAACACCCGCAAATTAAATCGCGGAATATGGTAATTGATGTTCCGACACCCAATGGTAAATCGCAAAAACAAATTGCCAGCCCTGTCGTCTTTAGTGCTACGCCAAGCGAATATCGTCTATCAGGTGGACAGTTGGGTGCAGAGACACAAGAGGTGCTACTGGCTCATGGCTTTAGTCAGGAGCAAATTAAAGACTGGTGTCAGCGTGGCATCGTTATGATTTAAGGTTAGGAGTTACGCGGATATCGCAGTGCGATGCGCAAGTTCTGTGGTTGCAGTATTATCTGAAACCTTTTCTCTAAGTCCCAACGCATAAGTTTATTTATATATTCCGCTCACACTGAGCTTGTCGAAGTGTTATGTGCCAATGGTTCGACAGGCTCACCATAAGCGTTTTTGCGTAGGTACTCATCTACAAGCTTTTTCAATTCTTAAACCCTTAAGATAATCGTTTCACTCACTCAGATACGCAACAAGACCCGCATTAAACCATGATAGAATCCTTATTCTGCATGAGAGCTGCCTCTCATATTTTTTTTATCCACTACTTAAAATAAAGGATAGTTTCGATGGCTATTATCGACATAATAAAATCATGGTTCAGCAAAAAATCGAAAGCGAAAACAATCTCACCGTCGCAATCGACTGCCCCCACACCTGTATCCGTGAAAAAAGCACCGCCTAAATCGCCGCCAAGCACACCAGCAACGGATAACGCACCGCGCAGTAATGTGTCATCAGTACCGTCATCGGGACAATCCTTAGTAGAAATCGTTAACAGTTCAGCGCAATTTAGTATTCGTGAAATGGCCTTAGCTAAAATTGACGACCAAAGTCAATTAGCAGAAATTATCGCTAACCACTCTATTGCCAAAATTCGACTACAAGCGGCCAACAAACTGACTGATTTGACGATTATTGCCAGTACCGCCGAAAAAATTAAACATAGCGATAAAGGCGTTTACCGCCTATTGCGCAAAAAAGTCGATAGCGCCAATGCTTTACAAAAAGCGCAGAAACAACAGCAACTCGTATTAGATAAAATCTGTACTGATTTAGAAGCACAAAGTCGTTTAAGCCTCAACCCGCTATTTGCTGCTAAAGTACAAAGTTTGCAACAACAATGGCAACAAGCGACACAAAAAGCTCCAGCTGATGCAACTCATAATGAACGTTATCAACACGCTCTCACTGTGGTTAATACCATTATTAATGAGCACGCTACGCAACAACAGGCCGAAAGCAATGCCAACCAGCAACAGCAAGAAGTCCAACAACAATTGGAAGATTTATTAACGCAAGTAAATGATAAAGAACAACAGCTTAGTCATGAGTACTTAAATGAAAACCTTAAGAGTATTAATGAAAAATGGCAACAAATAACGGCTGTTTTAAACGTAGATCATACCATCGCTAAACACGTCAAAACCTTACAACAACAACTCACTTCTATTTCTTCTTTATTGGAAAGTAGCCAAGCAGACTTTGCTACTTTACAAACATTAAGTGCAGAACTGAGAGAAAACCCACTCAATCAAATTGCTTTTGACTCATTAAAATGCTTGTTAAAACCGCTAAATCTTGCTCGTATCAACCCATTACCACCTGTATTTTCCGAGATTCAAGAAGCATTGCAATTTGCAGAGATAGCGTTATCGGCACAAAAAACAGCGCAAGGAGCAAGCGCAAAATCACAGCAGAAACAACAAGAGCAAGTACAGCACAACGAATTTAATCAACTTTTAGCACAGTTGGAATTGGCGTTTAATGATGGTCATGTCCATGAAGCCAGCCAATTGTTACGCACAGCACAACAGTTTGCCAAAAAGCATCACCTTCACGAACCACGCTTAGGCGAATGGGCACAAGAACTTCATAAACTAAAAGAATGGGCAGGTTTTGCCATTCTTCCCAAAAAAGAAGCCCTAGTCACCGCGATGGCACAATTATCAGAAACAGAGGATGACGATGGTTTAGCACGTTTAGATGAGATCAAAGCCTTGCAAGCAGAATGGCAGGCCGTTGGCATGGTCAATAACGATGCTGAAAGAGCCCTGTGGCAACAATTTAAAGATTTAAGCCAAAAAGCCTATGAACCCTGCCAACGGCATTTTGACCAACAAAACGCCATTCAAGCGCGAAACGCCGCCAACAGGCAGGCGCTTTGTGATGAGCTACAAACATACTTAGACAATATGCCGACGGAAGTGAACTGGCAAGGGCATATTGCCATCCTGAAAAAAGCACGTGAAGACTGGCAATTGCATCACCCTGTAGAAGCTAAAATCCACAAAAAACTACAAAGCAAATTCAATATCATAATCAAAGCATTAGAAGATAAACTTCATGCTGAATATGCCTTACAAGAAGGCCGAAAAACAGCAATCATTCAAGAAGCAGAGCAGCTTTTATCTTTAGAAAATGTTCGTGAAGCTTGCCAACAAGCTAAAAACTTACAGCAAACGTGGAAAACCATCCCGTCGTGCGGACATGCTAAAGATCAAGCTTTGTGGGAAGTTTTCCGTAGCCACTGCGATGCTGTTTTTAACAAACGTGAGCAACTAAAACAAAGTCAACACGAGGCTGAGGCACAAGCCTTAGCTACCGCCAAGGAACTACTTGCTCAGTTTGAAGCAATGTTGAGTCAGCCCTACTCCACAAACCATAACAATATTGTCGAAACACTGATTCACTCATTTGGACAATTGTATTTACCTCGCGAATCCAACCAAGATTTACGTACACAACTGTCCGCTTTCCAAGCCACATGGCAAGCCAAAATAACGGCACAACATGAGCAGGAAAAACAAGCGCAAATAATGCAGGTTGTCGAAGCCTTACAACTTTGCCTAGATGTCGAACAACAGTTTTTACAAGGTACGCCTATCTCTCTGTCTCAAGCTTTAACTTGGCAAGCACTACAAGCACCTTCCTTTTTCAAGACAGTGCTAAATAAACGCTGGCATTCCCTGTCATCTTTACCCAAGAAAAAAGCGGAAGAACGCCTAGCTGTTTTTAATGATGGCTGTTTATTGTTGGAATTACTCTTAGATTTACCTAGCCATGAGCAATATCAAGAAGCCAGAGTTGCAAAAAAAATGGAAATGTTTGGTCAGCAAAGCTATCCAAAAACTGTCAGTGATAAATCTGTACTTATTCAACAAAACTTATCGACTGTGCTGTCTATAGCCCTGTTACCGACTGAACAAGCCGAAGCAGCACACACACGATTGGTTGCGATTATTCAAAGCCCGAATATAGCTTCGTATATTTAGCAAATAAGCTCATGCCTAACTTCACCGTTTGTGATGAGCCTGTCGAACCACCCTTCGACAGGCTCAGGATGAGCATTTTTTTCATACAGTAATGCTGAATGACGGTTCAATCAGCACCTGCTGAAAACTGTAAATTGAGTCCATCTTTATGTTAATTAACTGGCAAGCACTTAAAAAACATAAAAAAGAAACGCCTTTATTAATTATTGATTTAATCGTCTTATTCTTGATTGTTTTAAATTTATCATGGTTGTTAATCGACAGTATTCTTATGAATACGGGTTTTGGGATTTTATTCGCTAAATATTTCCCTCATCTGTTTCACGGCTATAAAACCCATTACCATCCAGAACTCCCTGTTTATGATGCTGTATTTACCATTTTTTTACTGTGTGAATTAGCTTTAAGGTGGGCACTTGCTGTCTATAAAAAAACCTATCATCGCTGGTTTTTTTATCCCTTTATTCATTGGTATGACGTGATTGCTTGTTTGCCTAGTTTACAATTTTTGCGACTGTTTCGTTTTGTCGCCGTTGTCTATCGTATGCACCAGCTAGAAATTTTGGTGCTTGGCAAACGCATTATTGAAACATCTCAAAAATATTATGGCATTGTTATTGAAGAAATCTCTGACCGTATCGTGTTAAATGTGCTGGATGGCGTGCAAAAAGAATTACAAGCAAATAATCCTGTTGCCAAACAATTGCGTGAAACGGTATTAGTTCCGCAAAAAGAAGTGATCACTCATTGGCTTGCCAATCGAATCAGCGCCTTAACTGATACGGCTTATCATCAGCACGAAGTTGAACTTGAGAATTACTTACACAAAGTCACCTATGAAGCCATTCGCCACAATAAAGAATGGCTTAGTATCAAAAAACGCCTGCCTTTTGTTGGCGGCTTAATCGAATCGGAATTAAATAGTATCGTCGGTAGTTTGGTGAATAGTATTGCCGCACATATCCTCCATGATTTAAGTCAGCCCAACAACGCCGCTTTACATGATTTAGCCGATGCCGCTTTTGAAACATTTACCCTTTCGGATGCGGAGATGGACAAAGCAATTGAGCAAATTGCCATCGAAGCAATTGACATTATTAAGGCTCAAGTCGCTGTTCAGCAATGGAAACTTGATGAGTTGAAGGAAAAAAACGAAAACCTTGCATAAGCCGCTTGTCAGCGTAGCAAACACACAGTATCTTGCGTCATAATAATCCAATACGCGTGAGGCTTGCGCAGATGTCGCTTACTTGTTTACTTTTTGGCCTCGCTCTTTTCGGCCACCTGTATAACAACGATGCCATGATTGCGTAATGATGATGCGGAAACCCTGAGCATTTTTCAAATAGTGTTATTAAAATTATGTCTATGGAAGAAACCAAAGCCCTGCGTTTAATGGGGCGCGTACTTACCCTTTCTCGTTTGCGTGTGCAATCAACCAACAGTCAAGAAATTGTTGAAGAGTTAACACGACTGACTTTAGAAAATCCCATGCTCAAGCAAGGCTTACCTGTTATTGTCGAGTCCGTTGAGCTTATAGATCTCGCATGGCTGGTGAAAGTATTAAAAAAGACGGGCGTGCAAGTAATAGGTATTGCGGATGGCATATTAACCGAGCAGGCTTTACAGCTTGATATGCCGATTATGCCACCTGATCACTCTAACAACGCCGCTCGCGCACCAACACCACAAACACCTTCTACTCAACGTCCTGCACCCGTCAACGATATCACCTTACCGACTAAAATGCTTACTGATCCTGTTCGATCTGGCCAGCAAGTGTACGCTGAGAGTAGTGATTTAATCGTCTTAGGTGCCGTCAGTGCGGGTGCGGAGTTAATTGCTGACGGTAGCATTCATATTTATGGTACATTACGTGGCCGTGCTATTGCGGGGGCTAAAGGCAACCCCAATGTGCGAATTTTTTGCCGACGTTTTGAAGCGGATTTAGTTGCCATTGCAGGTGTTTATATGGTCGCAGACCAAATCCCCTCCAATTTACAAGGCAAATCGGTGCAAATAAGACTATCCGATGACAATAATCTAGCGATAGAATTGCTCGATTCGTAACAACGAAGCTAATTTAAGTTATTTTTTGACGAGAGGAAAAAGTTACTGTGGCAAAAATAATTGTCGTTACCTCTGGTAAAGGTGGCGTGGGTAAAACCACAACCAGTGCCTCTTTTGCAACAGGCCTTGCCATGCGTGGCCATAAAACTGTCGTCATCGATTTTGATGTTGGCTTACGTAATCTCGACTTAATTTTGGGCTGTGAACGCCGTGTCGTTTTTGACTTCGTTAACGTGATTCACGGTGAAGCCAAACTGCAACAAGCACTGATTAAAGACAAAACCATTGAAAATCTTTATATTCTTGCGGCTTCACAAACACGTGATAAAGATGCACTGACGCAAGACGGCGTTGAACGTG
>DDBM01000104.1:0-8287 GCA_002333125.1 Moraxellaceae bacterium UBA2032
AAACATATTTTAGAAGGCATTGTTGCTCTTGCACGTCGTCACGATTTAATTATTTTTGCTGACGAAATTTACGACAAAATTTTATACGATGGCGCACAGCACACCTCAATTGCCACTTTATGTGACGATTTATTTTGTGTGACGTTTAATGGTTTATCTAAATCGTATCGTGTTGCTGGTTTTAGGTCGGGTTGGCTCATGGTAAGCGGCAATAAGCGTATTGCAAAAGACTATATCGAAGGCTTAGATATGTTGGCCTCGATGCGATTATGTGCCAACGTACAAGCACAATTTGCCATTCAAACTGCCTTAGGTGGTTATCAAAGTATTAATGATTTGATTCGCCCCAAAGGTCGCTTATATGAGCAACGCGAAGTGGCATGGCAAATGCTGAATGATATTCCGGGGGTAAGTTGTGTTAAACCCGAAGGTGCGTTGTATTTGTTTCCTAAGTTAGACCCTACTATGTACCCCATTAAAGACGACCAAGCCTTTATTTTGGAGTTTTTAGAAGCCGAAAAAGTGCTATTGGTGCAAGGCACTGGTTTTAATTGGCCACACACCGACCATTTTAGAGTGGTTTTTTTGCCGCATATTGATGAACTAAAAGAAGCCATTACCCGTTTGGCGCGTTTTTTGGCTCAATATCGCGCAAGGTTTGCTCCTTTGTTACTTGAGGAAAAGTAATAAAATGGGCAGAGTTATCTCTGCCCCAAAAATAGCATCAAACCCGCATGACAGTTACAAAGATACAATACTGTTCTCTTGTAAATATCGCTTATCGCACTTAACTTAGACTTCATCGGATTCATCTTTGGAGTTTCTTCATGTTTCGTATAGTCCTCTTCCTACTCACTAACCTTGCGATTGTTGTTGTCGCTGGGATTGTTTTAAGTGTGTTGGGTGTTGGCTCAACACACACCGTAGGCAATGGCCTTAATTTATCCAACTTACTGGTGATGTGTTTTGTCTTTGGTATGGTTGGCTCGTTAATTTCTTTACTTTTGTCTAAGTGGATGGCTAAACGCACCACAGGCACACAAATTATTGAAACGCCACGCAGTGCCGAAGAACATTGGTTAGTCGAAACCGTCGCTGAATTATCGCAAAAAGCGGGGATTAAAATGCCCGAAGTGGGTATATTTCCGAGTTTTCAATCCAATGCTTTTGCAACAGGTTGGAACAAAAATGCCGCTTTAGTCGCTGTATCTAGCGGTTTATTAGACCGTATGAGTCGTGATGAAGTACGTGCTGTTTTAGGCCACGAAATTGGCCACGTCGCTAATGGTGACATGGTTACACTAAGTTTAATTCAAGGTGTTGTTAATACCTTTGTGATGTTCTTCTCGCGTATTATTGGTAACTTTGTTGACCGTGTAATTTTTAAAAATGAAGATGGACCGGGTATTGCTTACTTTGTCACTAGTATTATTGCGGACATCGTCTTAGGTATTTTAGCTTCTACCATTGTGATGTGGTTTTCGCGCCGTCGTGAGTTTAGAGCAGACGAAGCTGGTGCGCGTTTAGCGGGCAAACAATCGATGATTAATGCCTTGCGCCGCCTACAGGCTGAGCATGAAGTGCCAGACCAAATGCCTGCCGAAATGACTGCTTTAGCGATTACCGAAGGCAAAAAAGAAGGCTTTAGCTTGGCTAAGTTTTTTGCTTCGCACCCTGCTATCGAAACCCGCATTGCTGCTTTAGAAGCCTTACAAATTCCTAATGAAGTGCCTGCTCATGGTTCTTTGTGGGGTCAACGTTAAGTCTAAAACTCTCTCTCCTGACAAGGGGGAGGCTGACTCCCCCACCCTAACCCTCCCCTAAATTAGGGGAGGGAATTTTGCACACTACCTCACATAATATAACTGTTGCTGCTCGTAACCAGTAGTCACATTAATTAAGCCTTGCCATGCTTTATTAAGTGCGGCATCGCCTGTATCTAAAATCAATGCTCTTCCTCCTAATGCTTGTAATTTATTAGGTGAGGCCACGACCCATAAATTATCACGCCCTACCTGCTTTAAAATTTGTGGCGTTAATTGCTGATTACCACGCCCAATTAAGATGCCCTGCCCACCTGTTGCCGTTAAAATAATTTTGCATGGGTATCGCTGCACTAACGCTAAAATAGACTCACTGTTTAAGTCTTGCGCAATTAGTTCACCATTTAAGATGGCATCAAAACCCAATAGGGTATGCTCATAACCCAATTGCGTCATAATTGCGCCACAGGTACTCCCTACACCAAACAAATATAAAACATCTGCCTCTAAGTTTTCACTCACAAATGCCGCAATCTCGGTTTGCACTAATTCGTCACTGTCGGGCGAGGCACACTTCATTTGCTGTATAAGTTTTGTATCTA
Source organism: Moraxellaceae bacterium UBA2032 (assembly GCA_002333125.1). Taxonomy (GTDB): domain Bacteria; phylum Pseudomonadota; class Gammaproteobacteria; order Pseudomonadales; family Moraxellaceae; genus Agitococcus. The sequence continues at coordinate 2,366 of DDBM01000104.1, forward strand.
TAGGAATGGTCAATTCACCATAAAACCGTGCTTGAACTTTGCCTTGTTGTAACGCCAATTCATCTAAATCACGCACTTCGGCTTGCTCTACCGCCACCCCTGCACCAGTCATTAATTTAATTAATACTTCTGCGGCACTTTCGGGATTTAAAGCAAAAACGCCCGAGTGCATTTTGACTCCTGCGGGCAAACCCAACACAGGTTTGTTAACCTTCGCCTGACATAAATTACGTGCTGTGCCATCGCCTCCTACAAATAACAAAATATCTATAGGACAATTCATCAGTGCTTGTGCCGCCCAAATAGTATCTTGCGCGCTCGTTACTTGAGGCGACTCATAAACCACTTGCTCTACCTTAAACCCTGCCAAAGACAAAATATCCTCGCCCATTAAACCACTGGCACAATAAAAATGTAGCTGTGGTGCATACGGTTGTAATAATTTTAAGGTTTGATAACAGCGTTGGTTGGCGCGTGATTGTTTTAAGCTCTCAACCAATAAATGTAGATGGTCACTGCCTTTGTGTGCCAACTCACCACCTAAGCCTGCGATGGGATTAATGAGCAAACCGATATGTAACGGATGCAAGCAAGAATTATTCTCATGTTTCATAGTTAGTTACAGATTAGGGCAGGTTTAGGGATACACAAAGAGATTACTTTTCTATACTAACATTATCAAGAAGCCGTTACCCCGCATATGCGCTAGGCAAGTGAGGTTTATTATGCAAGTCGTGGAAATGAACAATAAAATGAATAACAATGTGTTTGATTTGCAAACTTTCTACGGTGCTGCCTTAGTTGATGAACAAGGCCGCGAGATTCCTATTACCGAAGAAATGATTGTAGATGCCTGTGATGAGTTAATGAAACTCTGGCATTTTCCTATGAATAAAGCCGCTTAATTAATTTTATATAAAAAGCGATTACTTTATTTTCGTAGTTTAATGATTATTTATCAAGCCCACTTATTGTGGGCTTTTTGTTGCCTATTTAAAATGCATTTATGTTAAACTTTGCTTGTCTTTGGGGAGTAGTCTTCGTTGGCTTTTTTTGCTGACGCATATACATCAACATATTTGTTCCACAGAACATGGTGTATATAACTTATCAGGTATATGCCTGACAGTTTGGCGAGACCATTGACTTAATACATCTGCACTCAGTCGGCCAGATGCGTTAAGTCATGGTTTAAATATGCCGACTGGGAGTGTTTAATGACTGCCTTCTTACTAGCCACTGCCCTTGTTGCACTTGCCGAAATGGGTGATAAAACCCAACTCCTTGCTTTTTTACTAGCTGCTCGCTTTCGTCAACCCGTACCTATCGTTTTAGGTATTTTGGTGGCTACACTTGTTAATCACGCCTTTGCAGGGGCTATTGGAGTATGGATTACTCAACTCATTGGCCAAAACATCATGCAATGGGTACTGGGTTTATCGTTTATTATCATGGGGGCATGGATTTTAATTCCCGACAAAATTGACGAAGATGAACAGCTAAACAATGCTCGTTTTGGGGTATTTGGAACAACCGTGATCGCCTTTTTTTTAGCCGAAATGGGCGATAAAACCCAAATTGCAACCGTCGCCTTAAGTGCAAAATATGCTCAAGAATTTATTTGGGTCATATTAGGGACTACCTGTGGCATGATGTTAGCTAATGTTCCCGCTGTTTATTTAGGCAATCACTTTGCCAAAAAGCTTCCCATACGCTTAATTCATGGCATAGCCGCTACTATTTTTATAGTGATTGGTGTCATTATTCTTACCAACAACACCTTACTTTAAATATTTTTATTAGGAGTGAGGCTCTTACTCGCTCCTACCCTACTAGGCTTTGATTGTGGCTACTGTCCATAAACCAAATAATGTCATTACAATTGACCCTAAAACATGACTACTGATGCCTACAAATAACCACAACCATTTTTCTTGTTGTAATAACTGTGCCATCTCTAACGAAAAAGTTGAAAATGTGGTCAAACCACCTAAAAAACCCGTCACAATTAACAAACGCCATTCGGGCGACCACTGAGGATGGCCTGCAAAAAGTGCCAAAGCTACACCAATAAAATAACCACCCACTAAATTAACCAGTAATGTTCCTAACGGTAAATGGGCAAAAAATGTATTAAGCCATAAACCTACAAGCCAACGACTGATTGCGCCGATGGATGCCCCTATACTAATTGCAATTAATGACTGTAACATGGCTTATGGTCTCTTAAATTTGGATACAGCGTATGAGTTTGCATCATCACAGCCACGATTGTAACGCATCGAACCACACGCATCATCATAGTCACGCTCCCACAAATTATGGGCATATTTTTGCAATTGGTATTAGCCTAAATATCGCTTTTGTAATCATTGAAGCTATTTTAGGTTGGCAAGCACATTCTTTGGCTCTAATGGCCGATGCAGGACATAATTTAAGTGATGTCTTGGCGTTGTTATTAGCATGGTCGGCCTTGTGGTTAGGGCAAAAAAAAGGTAACGATTATCAAACTTATGGTTGGCGGCGAGCTTCGCTATTAGCAGCACTCATCAATGCGATACTACTATTAGTCGCAATGGGGGCAATGGCATGGGAAGCCATGAGCCGTTTGCATCAACCTAACCCTATTAACGGTATGATGATGATTTGGGTTGCCAGTATTGGAGTAGTAATTAATGGCGTAACAGCTTGGCTATTTATGCGTGACAGCCAGCACGACATTAATATCAAAGGGGCTTTTTTGCATATGGCCGCCGATGCCTTAGTCTCTTTAGGGGTGATTATAACGGGCTTATTGTATGTGTTTTATGGTTGGGCATGGCTCGACCCTGTGATGAGTTTATTGATTGCAGGTGTCATTATTATAGGCACATGGGGCTTATTAAAACAGTCGTTACATTTGAGTTTAGATGGTGTGCCAGAAAGCGTAGAGCTTGATAAAGTTCGACACTATTTATTGTCTTTACCGTTGGTTACAGCAGCGCATGACTTACATATTTGGGCATTAAGTAGCACCGAAATTGCACTCACGGTACAATTAATTATGCCAACACCACCCAGCAATGATGAGTTTTTACAGGAGCTAACTCACAAGTTAAGTCATGATTTTGGTATAAACCATGCCACTATACAAATCATGCGCCATCCATTAAATAAGGCGTGTTATTAGCGATTTTTTTAAGATTAGCGTACACTTTAAATGCCTGTCAGTTGTGGCTTCGACTCCGCTCAGCTAACATCACAACGCTCCCTGAGCGGAGTCGAAGGGGCTTTTTTAAAGATAAATTTTAAAGGATAGTTATTATGCCCAAACAAATCGTTGGCGAACACATTGCCAAAGCGCGTCAAATTTTAGAGTTACACCCACTCCCCTCTGCACACCAAGAAAACCTACAAGCTCAATTATGTGACTTAGAATTACATCTACAATCGCATGAGCAAGTTGATTATGAACGTATGGCTAATTTATTACGCAGTGTCGAAGCCGAATTAGAAGTCGAACACCCTATTGTGGCCAGCGTGATTAGCAGTATTGTAAGAACGCTTGCTAATATGGGCGTATAACACGCCAAAAAAATATCGCAAAACACGGTTTTTGTTTTGCGATACTCTCTCTTTTACACTTAACTATTGACCCTTATCGTACTCTGTGTTTATTTAACGCATTATTTTAAGACTAACGTACCAAGCACAACAATACCCACCACAACGCTAGTCTTAACTTCTAATTAAAAAGTAATAAGGGTTTTATCATTATGTCTAGTTATCAAGCCCATGCACTCTCGCGGCGTACTTTTTTGCGCTTAGGCACATGGGGAACACTCGCCATTGCCACCACCTCAGGCGCAGCACTCACCGCTTGCAGCTCTGCACCTCCTACGGCCAGCAAAGGTTTTAGCTTTTTGCGTGACGGCGATTTAAGCTTATTTAGTGCCTTAATTCCTGTGGTTTTAGGCGATATGATTCATAGCCAAAGCCACAACTATCAGGCTTTAGTAATAAATATTTTAAAAAATATAGATGGAGCTTGTGCCAACTTAGGCAGCAAAGCGCAAACCGAAATTTATAAACTACTCGATTTATTAGACGGAAAAATTACCCGTTGGCTCACCACAGGCGTGTACGCAGGCTGGCCACAAGCCACACCCGAACAGGTAAAGCACTTTTTAAGCCGTTGGGAAAGCAGTTCTATTAGCCCATTTAATGCAGGTTATCGTGTCTTAAGCAAACTCGTCGCGGTATCGTATTTTGGTTTGCCCGAAGCACAGCAACACACAGGTTATAGCCACTTGGCCTCGATGTACCAAGCCATCAACAGTTAAAAAGAGCAATAAAAAATGGCAATAGATGATATTTATACCAAAGGTATAGCTTCAGGCTGGAAGGTAACGGACGCAGCAACACTCAACAAAAACATCACCCTAGAAGCTGACGTAGTGATTGTAGGCACAGGTGCAGGCGGCGGCACAGCCGCGGAAATTTTAACGCAAGCAGGCTTAAAGGTATTAATGATAGAAGAAGGTGCCTTAAAAACCTCGGATAACTTTAAAGATATGGATGAAGCACGTGCTTACCGTGAGCTATATCAAGAAGCCGCAGGTCGTGCTACCAGTGACGGTGCTGTAGCAATTTTGCAAGGTCGTGCTGTGGGCGGTACTACCGTTGTAAATTGGACAGCCAGNNAAAAAGCTAGATTGGGAATGGCATGTTATTCCGCGTAATGTTAAAGGCTGTTGGAATAGCGGTTATTGTGGTTTGGGTTGCCCTGTTAATGCTAAACAATCAATGTTGGTTTCGACCATTCCTAGTGCTTTAGTACAAGGCGCAGAGTTAGTACATCATTTACGTGTTGAGCGTGTTTTGTTTAAAGATAATCAAGTGACAGGTTTATTGGCGTTAGCCTTAGATGCCTCAACCCATAAAAAAACAGGCATCGAAGTCCAAATCAAAGCCAAGCATTATATTTTGGCAGGTGGTGCGCTTAATACTCCTGCTTTGTTGTTACGCTCTGACGCGCCCAACCCTCATAAACGTCTTGGCAAACGCACCTGTATTCATCCTGTGGTGTTAACTTTAGCTCAAATGCCGCAAGAAATTAACCCATTTTATGGTGCGCCACAGTCGATTGCTTCGGACTTTTTTCAGTGGAAAGATGGAGCTACAGGCAAAATGGGCTATAAATTAGAAGTCCCACCTGTGTTTCCTGCCATTGCCAGTGGTATTTTGGGTACATGGGGACAAACGCTAAAAGCCGAAATGACCATGTTGCCACACACTAACGCAATGTTAGCGTTAATGCGTGATGGTTTTGTGGACGATAGCCAAGGCGGTGAAGTGTCTATTGATGCTAAAGGCGACCCTGTGTTGGATTATGAAGTGAGTGATTATATTTGGGATGGGGCAAAACGTGCTTATTTGAGTATGGCTGAGGCACAATTTGCCGCGGGCGCAAGCAAAGTCAAAATGGCACATTTAGACTCGACATGGGTAAGCTCATGGCCAGAGGCACAAGCCCAAATTAACAACCTACCTTATAAAAAGTTTCGTACTGCGTTATTTACCGCACATTTAATGGGGGGTTGTATGATGAGCGAGGACGAAACCATGGGCGTGGTTAATAGCCAAGGCCGTCATCATCAATTAAACAATTTATCGATTTTTGATGGGTCGGTGTTTCCAACCAGTTTGGGGGTTAATCCACAATTATCTATTTATGGCTTAGTTGCACAAAATGCAACGGCACTGGCGGTAAAATTAAAGGGCTGATTGTGTAGAGATTAGCTAATCCAAGCCCAACCATATTGGCCCTAAAGGCTCTTTGGGAAGTTCAAACTCTGGAGGATACAGCGCATCGGCAAAATATAAACCACTGCCCGATGCGGTGACTCCTCCTAATTTTCGGTCTTGAACACTCAATAATTC
>DDBM01000104.1:8344-16073 GCA_002333125.1 Moraxellaceae bacterium UBA2032
CTCGAACGTTGTGAGCTATTAAAAATCACGTAACGATAACGTCGAGCTAACGCTTTAAAACGAGCATGAAAGTCATTGCTGACAGGATGAATCCATCGCAACGCAATATCATGAGGTAATAAGCTATTTGTACCTAATAACCAACTTTTATGACCTCGAATTGCATCGGTATCAAAATGCGCCACCATACCCGACGCATGAACTCCTGCATCGGTACGCCCTGCACCATGCAAAATCACAGGATGATTGGCTACTTTGCTTAAGGCGTGTTCTATTGTGGATTGAATACTCGGCACACCTTCTTGCTGCGTTTGCCACCCCCGATACTGTGAGCCGTCATAATCTATACCAAGCGCAAAACGCATAACCAAAATCCTAACATAACAAGACTTAGGTGCTACCGCACAAGCTAAGTCTAAAATTAAAAAAGCAAAAAGCCGCTTTTTACAGCGGCTTTTATCAAAAGGCAAGGGTTGTATTTAGCCGATACGCATTAAAATACCTTGCGCTTCACTTTTTTGCTCACCACTACCTTCGGCAACAACTTCTTCTAACAAGTCACGCGCACCTAAACGGTCACCCATTTCCATATAAGCACGAGCAAGCTCTAAACGAGTGCTGTTTTCATTGGTCGTTGCTAAAAAAGAAAACTCTTTGTCTAATTCTGCCACAACATCATCAGTAGAAACCGAGATATCAACATCATCAAAGCTTAAATCATCGGGTAAATCAACATCTTGGGTTAGCTCTTCTTTGTCGAAGTTAGCGACCATGTCGCTTAAATCAACCGATGGCGCATCAACATCTAAGCCAAAGTCCATTTTTTCTTCAACAACAGGCTGTTCGTCTATCGAGAAGTCGGCATCGGCCACATCAAAATCAAGGTCATTTGCTTTGGCGGAGCTATCGTCAAACTTAAACTCTTCTAACTCAAAACCCTCGGTTAAACTAGCTTCAGCGTCTGGCTCGTGTTTTTCTTCTTTAAACTTCGCTAACTCTTGCTCAAAGTCTAAATTAGTTGCTGAAGTCTCTTCAACTTCGAGCTCAACAACCTCTGGTACAGATGTATGCTCGGTTAAAAAGTCGTCTAAGCTATCTAAAGATAACCCTGTGCCAACATCAACACTGGGTTTAGCTTCTTCTACCGCAGGTGCATCAAAAGAAAAGTCCAAGTCCATCGTAGGTTCAACAATTGGCTTTTCAATCGTAGGCTCAGCTGCAACAATTTCTTCTGGCTTATCAAACTTAAACTCTAAACCACCATCTAATAAAGAGTCTAATTCGGAAATTTTAGCATCTTCAACAGGTGCAGACTCAACTTCTGGACGTTGTAACTCAATAGGATCTGCTGCAAGAGGAATATCTAATGCCTTTAAATTTGGTTGAGACAAGCTCATTTTAAAGTCATTTTCTAAGTCATCTAAACTAATCGCAGGTGCTTCTTCTACAACTGGCTCAGCAACTTTAGATGTAGTAGTAAACTCCAACGCGCCTTCTTTGTTAGGTGCGACAGGTTTTACTTCTTCAGGAAACTGGTTTTTGAGTTTGTCTGCAGCAACAATGGCATCTAAATCGCCCACTGTTTCTAACTTGGCGTATTGCTCATTAAAAGAAGCACGATCTTTTTGCTTGGCAAAAATTTCTAATAACTTTACATGAATATCGGCACGATCTGGAAACTGCACCAAAGCTTTAGTTAAAAGACCTACCGCTTGAGGATAACGCTCCATTTCTAAATATGGGCGTACTTCTTCTAAGGGGTCTTGAGGTTTTTCTGGCTCTACAGGTTTAGCGGCTGGCGTTGCAACTGCTGGCTTAGCGGCCTGTGGTTTGGCAACTGGTGGTGTGGGCGCGACAGGACGTGCAGGTGGTTGTTGTTTTTTAGCTTTCCCTTTAATAAAGAAAATTAAGGCAATAACAACAATTAACGCACCTACGCCAATAATTGGCATCATTGCGCCACTACCTTGACTTTTAGCGGGTGTTACAGGCGCAACCGTTGTTGCCTCTTCTGCTGCTTTAGCATCGGTAGAAAATAAAGACTGCATAGCAACGGCACAAGCCAAGGTTGCAACTGCTTTTTTATCGAGGTCTGTTTTTTTATCATGATGTTTAGCTTGTTCGGCCGCTAAACGACGCGCTTTTAATTGCGCTTCTAAGTGAGCAAGTTTGGCATTTTGCATAGCAATCTTCTTATCGTTGAGCTTGAGTTTATTTTCTAAGTCAGCCAACTCCTTTGACAACTTATGATTAGATTTGGTTGCTTTTTGTACTTTTCCCGAACCACTAGCAACAGATGATGTACCCAAACCCTGTGTCGGTTTTGCCTCTGTATTTTGAGGGCTGGCATTACTGATATCTGCATTTTTACTTTGACTGGCAACAGGTGCAACCAACTTCATTTGTACACGCGGTGTAGAAACCACTTTTTCAACTGCTTTAGCATGAGCCGTGGTATCTATTTGCTGTTGTGCAAGTGGCTTGTTAGCCGCTTGCCCTTGTAATGGTGTGGCCGTACCTTGCGCAGCAAACTTACTGCTATTGGTAGATTGTGTATCCATTAAACTGGGGACACGCAACACTTGACCATCTTTAAGCAAGTTAATGTTGTTGGCAATAAAGGCTTGAGGATTGGCTTTATGCAAAACCTTCATCATTTGTGACACAGAAATAGCAGGGCTTGGGCGTACACGACGCGCAACGCTCCACAAAGTGTCGTTCGTTTTAACTTGATATGAACGCTCATTACTTGGTGTAGCGGCGACTGCTTCCATTGCAGGCATAACAGGAGCAACAGGCTGAATGACAGGTGGAGCTTGTACAATCACAGGCGGCGCAGGTTGTACAGCAGTGCGTGTCATTTTACTAACAGGTGGGTCTAATAAAGCAGTGACTTGTTGTAAACGTGTATTATTTGGCCAAGAGACACGCACAATAAAATCTAAAAAAGGTTCTGTCATGCGTTTATAAGTCGTTATTTTAATATACGAACGACCACCTTGATTAACAATTACCTCAAAACGTAATTCAGAGAGAATATATACCTGTTCTATGCCTAAACGCTCAAAATCTTCGGGTTGAGCAAGCCCCACTTTAATATCTTGGTCAGTCAAATCACCTAAATCAGAAAGCTCTAGTTCTGCACTAAATGGCTCGCCTAGCGCCGATGTTGTTTTTACTTCTCTTAGGGCTAAAGCATGGGTTAACCCTGGCAATACGACTCCTAAGCTCAAGAGTGCCATTGCTAGCTTACGCAAAACCATTGTGTTTTTCCTTTGCTGGTTATTCTTTCAATTAGTAGAGCTTACGCTACTTTATATAAATAAGCAGCTTCAGCACCAAAGTAAGATTCTGCTAGAGCAAACTGCTTGCCCTGCATCAATAAATTTTTTCTCTTTTTTATCACAAGCCTTCTACTACTCGCAATCACTAAAGCTGTTTATTGCGAGATATTGACTTATTATGTGCTAATTATAGCGCAATGGCTAAGTGCTACTCTTTAATTAGCTCACACGTAGCACTATCTTACCAAATTGTGCAGCTTGTGCCATGTGTTTAAAGGCAGCTTGCCCCTCTTCTAGGGCATAAATACTGTCAATAACGGGTTTAATGTGATGTTTTTCAACAAAATCGACCATATCGGCAAATTGTTGGTCACTTCCCATCGTAGAACCTAAAATAGAGGCTTGCTTCCAAAAGATTTTTTGAGGGTTTAGGCCATTAATTGCACCTTGGCCACCGCCATAAAATACAATACGGCCACCAAATGCCAAAACATCTATTAAAGCAGAAAAACCATTACCACAGGCACTATCAATCACCACATCAACTTCGCCATAAGTTTTAATAAAAGCTTTGTGCCAGTTTTCTTGGTTATACAATACACCTGCTTTTGCGCCTAACTGTACTGCTTTGGCAATTTTTTCTTCGCTGCTTGACGTGACATAAACTTCTGCTCCTGCGGCAATCGCAAATTGCATCGCAAATAAGGCCACACCGCCACCAATACCGCTAATTAACACCTTTTCACCTGCTTGTAATTGGGCGCGGCCAAATAAGGCACGATACGCGGTCAACCCTGCTAGCGGTAAGGCGGCGGCTTGCTCTATGCTTAGATGTTGGGGTGCTACGCGAATTTTGTCTGCATCAACGGTCACAAACTCCGCTAATGAGCCATCTTTGGGCAAACCTAAAATATGATACTGTTTAGATTGATGACGNNACACCATCAGAACCTAAAATAGTCGGATATTTAATACCTGCATATTGGCCTTGAGTAATCCAAACATCACGATGATTGAGCGCGGCGGCTAAAACTTTAATGCAAACTTCACCTGCTTTGGCAACAGGCTGTGGATAATCTTGATTAAATACCACACCATCTTCTTTTGACGTTAATACAAGGGCTTTCATAAAGGATTCCTAGCTAATTTTTAATTTATTGTTTTAGTTTTATCATATCAAGACGTTGCTGCAAATAAAAAGGCGCAATAACTGCGCCTTTTTACATCAAATATTTTAGCCTTTGATTAACAAACGCAACATACGGCGTAACGGCTCAGCCGCACCCCATAATAATTGGTCACCAATCACAAAAGCCGAAATATATTCAGCACCCATATTGAGTTTACGCACACGNNCTCGCGCTCGTTGGCAACAAATTTCACCCACGGGTTACCCGACTTAATAATTTTTTCAATCTCATCTAAAGGCAAATCTTTGTTGAGTTTCAGTGTTAACGCTAAGCTGTGGCAACGCATTGCCCCAATACGCACACACAGACCATCAACAGGGATAATCTCGGTATTACCCAAAATTTTGTTGACTTCGGCTTGGCCTTTCCATTCTTCTTTAGATTGACCATTATCTAATTGCTTATCAATCCAAGGAATTAAACCACCTGCTAAAGGCGCACCAAAATACTCACGTGGTACATCATTACTAATACACTCAGCGACTTTGCGGTCAATGTCTAAAATAGCCGATGACGGAGTGGCCAACTCGTCAGCAACACTGTTATACACCACACCCATGCCTTTAAGTAGCTCGCGCATGTGGTTAGCACCGCCACCCGATGCCGCTTGGTAAGTCATGGAGCTAACCCACTCCACTAAGCCTGCATGAAACAAACCGCCCATACCCATTAATAAAATTGAGTTAGTGCAATTACCACCAATGTAGTTTTTTACGCCTGCCACATAACTATCTTTAATTAAGTCTAAATTAACAGGGTCTAACACAATAACGGCATCTTCTTCCATACGTAAGGTAGAGGCCGCATCAATCCAATAGCCATCCCAACCTGCACCACGCAATTTAGGAAAAATTTCGGAGGTATAGTCACCACCTTGACAGGTTAAAATAACATCCATGCTTTTTAGCGCATCAATATTGTGTGCATCTAATAAACGAGTTGCCTTAATCCCACCAAATTCGGGCGACATGCCCCCTGCATTACTGGTAGAAAAATAGACTGGCTCAAAATTTTCAAAATCGTTTTCTTCGACCATTCGTTGCATTAGCACAGAACCCACCATGCCACGCCATCCAACTAAACCTACACGCATTTTGTATTCCTCAATATATTTGAATGCCACCCTCACTCTAACTCTCTCCCTCGGGGAGAGAGGACTCCCTCGCCCTTCGGGAGAGGGTCGGGGTGAGGGCATTAAATCGCCGCAACCACAGCATCACCCATTTGGCTTGTACCCACTTTTTGAGTGTCTGCTGTCCAAATATCAGGGGTGCGTAAACCTTGGTCTAACACTTTGCCAACGGCTGTTTCAATGGCTTTGGCGGCTGCTTCTTGATTAAAGGTATAACGTAACATCATAGCAACCGACAAAATTGTGGCTAATGGATTAGCAACGNNAAAATATCACCAAACAAATTACCCGTAAAAATCACGTCAAACTGTTTAGGCGCACGCACTAATTGCATGGCGCAGTTGTCTACATACATGTGAGATAATTGCACTTCGGGATATTCTTTGCCTACCTCAGTAGCAATCTCTTTCCATAATTCGGTCACTTCTAACACATTAGCTTTGTCAACCGACAACACTTTTTTGTTACGTTGCATCGCTAATTGAAAGGCAACATGGGCAATACGACGAATTTCACTTTCGCTATACACATCAGTATTAAAGCCCTGACGCTCGCCATTTTCTAAAGTCCGAATACCGCGTGGCTGACCAAAATAAATGCCGCCTGTTAATTCGCGCACAATCAAAATATCTAAACCTGCCACAATCTCNNATTTTTAACAAACCTCGTTCTGGACGAATCGAACGCTCAATGGTATCCCACTTAGGGCCACCCACTGCACCTAACAAAATAGCATCGGCTTTTTGGGCGGCTTGTAGCGTTTGGTCGGGCAACGGCATGCCTGTTGCGTCAATGGCACAGCCACCCAATAATTCATGCGACCATGTTAAGTCTAAGTTAAATTGTTGATTAACCTTAGTTAATACTTTTTCGGCTTCGGCCATAATTTCGGGGCCAATACCATCACCCGATAAAATTACAATATGTTTTGACACTTAAAAATCCTCTTAACTCAATCCAATTTATCGCAATGAATTAAACACCCAAGGTCTTGCAACCTTAGCCTTCGCTTCAAAAGCACGAATATCCTCGGCTGCTTGCAAGGTTAAGCCAATATCGTCTAAACCATTTAATAAACAATGACGACGAAACGCATCGACTTCAAAGCCAAATGCTTCACCATTAGGGCGAATCACTTGTTGCTTGTTTAAATCAACAATTAATTGATAACCCTCTGTGGCTTGACACTCTGCAAACAACACATCCATTTGTTCTTCACTTAATACCACAGGCAACAAGCCATTTTTAAAGCAGTTATTATAAAAAATGTCGGCAAAACTAGAGGCGATTACCGCTCTAAAGCCATATTCATCTAAAGCCCACGGTGCGTGTTCTCGGCTAGAACCACAACCAAAATTTTGACGCGCCAATAATACTTGTGCACCCTGATAACGAGGCTGATTTAACACAAAGTCTTGGTTTAATGGGCGCTTGCTACAATCTTGGCCATTAGTGCCTTCGTCCAAATAACGCCATTCATCAAACAAATTAACGCCAAAACCAATGCGCTTAATCGACTTTAAAAACTGCTTAGGAATGATTTGGTCGGTATCGACATTGGCGCGGTCTAAGGGAGCGGCCAAACCTGTGACAACGGTAAATGCTTGCATAATATACTCCTACTAGAAACGATAGACGCTTCCAATCAGCCCTCACCCCAACCCTCTCCCAAAGGGAGAAGGAGTTCTCTCTCCCCCGAGGGAGAGAGCTAGAGTGAGGGTTAAAAATTAGAAACCACGAACATCAACAAAATGACCTGCAATCGCCGCAGCAGCAGCCATCGCTGGGCTAACTAAATGGGTGCGTCCACCATTGCCTTGACGACCTTCAAAATTACGGTTTGAGGTAGAAGCGCAATGCTCGCCCGACAATAACTTATCGGCATTCATCGCCAAACACATCGAGCAACCCGGTTCGCGCCATTCAAAACCTGCCGCTAAAAATACTTTGTCTAAACCTTCGGCTTCGGCTTGTTTTTTGACCAAGCCCGACCCTGCTACCACCATCGCTTGTTTAATGCTACTGGCTACTTTACGGCCTTTAATCACTGCTGCCGCCGAACGCAAGTCTTCAATGCGTGAATTAGTACACGAGCCAATAAACACACGGTCTAATTTAATATC
>DDBM01000252.1 GCA_002333125.1 Moraxellaceae bacterium UBA2032
TCAATAATTGCGGCAGCTGTACCAAAACCATTACTCACTACATAGCTGTAGATTTCGGTGTCGGCATCTAAAAATTCTTGAATCTGCAAATTTGACATAGTGCTAACTTCAAATAAATAAGTGTTAAGTTGTTTTTATCGTACATTAGTATATAAAAAAATAAAATGTTTTTATGTATAATGAATGGTTCAAGTTTTTTGTGTTTATCGTCGTGTTTGGTGGCACAAAGAGTAGCACTGTGGTTATAGTTTAGAGGGCAGTATGTTATGTCGCAACTAGCACAAATGCAGGAAGCCGCAGGGGAAGCCGTTTCTTTATTAAAAGCCTTGTCTCATCCAGACCGTTTGATTTTATTATGTCAGTTGTCGCAAGGTGAGTTTTGTGTGGGTGAATTAGAAGAAAACTTAGATATTCATCAACCCAGCTTATCACAACAGTTAGGTATTTTGCGCCAAGAAGGCTTGGTCGAAACACGACGCGATGGCAAACAAATGTATTATCGTATTGCGAGTGACAATGCCTTAGCCATTTTACAAATTTTATATAGTCGCTTTTGCCCCAAAACAGACGAGGAAAGTGTATGAGCATTGATTGGGCAGCGTTTACACCATATACCGCGTTAGCAGGTGGTGCATTAATCGGTTTAGCTTCGGCTATCTTGATTTTGGGTGTTGGTCGAGTCGCAGGCATGAGCGGTATTGTTGGTGGCTTGTTTAGTGGTTATCACACCGAGCAATGGCGTTGGTATTTTGTGGCAGGTTTATTGGCCTCACCGTGGTTGTATCAACTCGTTAAGGCATTGCCACCAATAGAAGTAAATTCTAATATTCCCGTCTTAATCGTGTCGGGTTTATTAGTAGGCATTGGCACGCGTTATGGGGGCGGTTGCACCAGTGGTCATGGCGTGTGTGGCTTGTCGCAATTGTCACTACGCTCTTTGGTTGCAACAGCTAGTTTTATGGCGGTTGGTTTTGCAACGGTTTATGTAGTTAAACATTTATTAGGCTTTGGAGCTAACTAAGATGAGTAAGCTCATTGCATTGTTGTCGGGCGTGATTTTTGGGTTGGGTTTGATTGTGAGTGAGATGATTAATCCAGCCAAAGTAATTGCGTTTTTAGATTTAGCAGGGGCGTGGAATCCCTCTTTGGGTTTGGTGATGGCTGGTGCAATTGCTGTTGCATTACCTGCATTTTACGTAGCCAAACGTAAAAAAATAGTGTGTGTGGCATGGAAATGCACTTACCCAATAATAAGATAATTGATACACGTCTAATAGTTGGCAGTTTAACTTTTGGTGTGGGTTGGGGTGTTGCGGGTTTTTGTCCTGCACCTGCATTGGTGAGTGCCGCAGCAGGCCAATGGCAAGCCATTGTTTTTAGCTTGGCAATGATTGTCGGATTTTATATATTTTCGGTATTAGAAAGAAAGACTTAGGCATTGCACAACAAGCTCGCTGAGCGGAATTTTTACCCTCACTCTAGCTCTCTCCCACAGGGAGAGAGAACTCCCTCTCCTTGTGGGAGAGGGTTGGGGTGAGGGATAATCAAAAAGAGCAAAACATGAAGCATCTGCTACCCACATGGCTACAACATGGCCAATACAAACACGCACTACATGAAAATATAGTCGCGGGTATTGTGGTGGGTATTGTGGTGATTCCTCAAAGTTTAGGCTATGCCTTATTAGCAGGATTACCGCCTGTTTATGGCTTATATGCTGCCATTATTCCTGTGTTGGTGTATGCCTTTATTGGGGCAAGTAATACCCAAGCCGTTGGCCCTGTGGCCATTACATCGATTATGACGGCTCAGGCTTTAGTGCCATTTGCCCAAGCTCAAAGCAGCACCTTTATTGCTTTGGCGGCATTTATGGCCTTGTTGGTGGGCGTTATTTTGGTATTTGCCGCTTGGCTTAAATTAGGCTGGATAATGCAGTTTATTAGCCGAGGTGTAATGGCGGCTTTTATTACAGGCGCAGCGTTATTAATTATTACAGGTCAAATTAAATACATTTTAGGTTTGAGCGTGCAGGGCGACACCTTGCCGCATTTGTTATATGGTTTTTGGCAGCAGTATAGCCAAATTAATCGTTATGCTTTGGCTATAGGTATTACGGCAATTACCGTGTTATGGCTTAATCGGCGTTATAGCTTGCTTGTGCTAAGCAAACTAGGCGTACCCCATTATGTGGCCAATTTAACAGTCAAATTAGTACCCATTGTGGTGGTGGTGTTAGCGAGCGTAGCGGTGTATCAATTACAGTTACTTAGTTATCAGGTAAAAGTTGTGGGTGATATTCCTGCTGGATTGCCTGCCTTTACCTTGCCACATTGGCCTGCGTGGCAGCAATGGCAAACCTTATTTTCTTCGGCTTTACTCATTGCTTTAATTGCCTTTATTAGCAGTGCGTCGGTGGCCAAGTCGGTGGCTTTACAACGTCAAGAACCCTTTGATGCCAATAAAGAATTATTAGGTTTAGGTTTGGCCAATATCAGTGCCGCATTTTTTAAGGGCTTTCCTATTACAGGTGGATTTTCACGTACGGCGGTTAATTTAGAAGCGGGGGCAAACAGCCCCTTAGCAGGTGTGTTTTCGGCCATTACTATGGCCTTAGTATTATTATTTGCAAGTAACTGGTTTTATTATTTGCCTTTGGCTGTATTAGGGGCAGGTGTGATTGTTGCTGCCACTAATTTAATCGATTTACATACCCTTAAAATGGCGTGGCATAGCGACAAAACCGAAGCATGGGCGTATGTGGTGACTTTGCTTTGCGTAGTGTTATTAGGTTTACAATTAGGCTTGTTGCTAGGTTTGTTTTTTAGTGTGGGTTCGTTAATTTGGCGGAGTCATCAGCCACACATGGCCGTTGTGGGGCAAGTAGAGCAAACCGAACATTTTAGAAATGTGCAACGTCATCACGTCACCACATGGCCTAATTTATTACTCTTAAGAATTGATGAGAATCTGTTTTTTGGTAACAGCGAAAGTATTGCAAATAGGGTATGGTTTGAGGTAAATGCACAGCCCAGCGTTAAAGACGTAGTATTGATTTTTAGTGCGGTAAATCATATCGACTTGTCGTCACAATGGATGTTGCAAACCCTCGAAAAACAATTACAGCAACGCGATATTAAAGTGCATTTTGCCGAAATTAAAGGTTTTGTAATGGATACTTTAATAAACACGCCATTAATTACTTATTGGCGTGGTAGCATTTTTTCAACCACTCAAGAGGCGGCTGATGCCTTAAAGCCGCCTGTTAAAGAGCCTGAGTATAATTTGTAGGATAATATGAAAAAGCCCACATCGGTTAATACCTTAGAAGCACTTGGCAGAGTAAGGTTGTCTGAGTCTTTTTTTATGAGAGATTTTTTGTATTCCGAAATCTCTCAAATAGAAGGTATTGCCAATATTCCTGATGACCCCGATTTAGCTATTTTTGTTGGTAAGCAACTTTGCGAAAATGTATTAGAACCGATTCAAGCGGCACTGGGTCGTCTTAGTATTAGGTCAGCGTATCGCTCATGTGCAGTTAATGCAAAAGGTGCAGAGAATAAAAATCAATATAATTGCTCCAAGAATGAAGCTAACTATGCAGGCCATATTTGGGATAAAAAAGATGCTGATGGTTGTATGGGGGCAACGGCTTGTATTATTGTCAATTCATTTATTCCTTATTATGAACGTACAAGCAAGTGGACGGCCTTAGCATGGTGGATTCATGACCATATACCGAGTTACTCAGCAATGCAGTTTTTTCCTAAATTTGCCGCATTCAATATTTCTTGGCATGAACAACCTAAAAAACAAATACATAGTTATATTGAGCCTAGAGGTTGTTTGACACGTCCCGACATGAGTAATTTTGACGGCAGTCACGCCAAAGAGTATCAACAATTTTTAAACGAGTTAAAACGATAATTTGTAAACACTAGGAGACAAACATGACCCAACATATCGGTTTTGCAGGACAATTACAGCCAGCGCAACTAAAAGAAGTGGCCGAGCGCGGTTTTAAATCCGTTATAAACAATCGACCAGACTTTGAAGAAGGCGCACACCAACCCACAAGCGCACAAGTGCAAGCAGCAGCTTTAGAGCAAGGGTTAAGTTATGTGTTTCAGCCTGTTATCAGTGGTCAAATTACCCAACAAGATGTAGAAGCCTTTGCTAAGTATATTAACGAATTGCCTAAGCCTGTATTAGCATTTTGCCGTACAGGTAATCGTTGTAATAACTTGTACCAAATGGCTAAACAAATGGATTTAATTGATGACTAGTTTAGAAGTGGTTTGCATTTGATTGTATGACCCTTCGACTACGCTCAGGGAGAATTTTGCGCTGGTTGAGCGGAGTCGAAACCTAAAACATTAACTCAACTCAACTCAAATGTAATCGGCACAATAACCCATGCACTTACGGCATTATTACCGCGTTTGGCAGGCACAAAACGCCACGTTTTAACGGTGTTTTGTGCCACCTCATCAAGCAATTTAAAACCAGAGCTTTTGTTTAGTTCAATTGCTTCGGCTTTACCTTCGATAGACACTTTAACCCTTAATAATACTGTGCCTTGTTGTTGCCTTTGTCTAGAAAAATAAGGATAGGCAGGCGCAGGATTATGCAAAAAATCAGCATCAAAAATTGGCTCAGTGACGACTATCTCTTTTGTGTCGGTTAAAGCGGTAGTTGAGTCTTTAATAATTTCATTTGTGTTGGTAGTAGAAGCGGTTATTTGAGGTGTTGAAGTAATGGCTTCTATAGGCTCAATTGCAGATAAAATAGGTCTTTTTAATAAAGACTGGTTCGATGTGATGACTTTATCAACAGCTTTAGTTACGGCTTTTACAGGTTTATTAGGTTGGGCAATGGGGTTGGTTTGATGTTTTTTGGCCAATGTAGGCGTATGGGCAATATGTTGTAAATTTAATATCTGATGCGAATGGTGCTTAAGTGATGCAGTGTTATTTAATAAACTCAAGCCTATAAACAGCACAATATGTACAAGCATCGCTCCCAATAAGGCATAAAATAAAAAACGGTTTGACCTCATTATAGTGGTGTGTCTCGTAGAGTAATGAGCTAAAGCACGATGCAATAGCTCATTATAGCGTAAATGCCAGTTATCAATAAGTAGGCATTTTATTGACGTTAAGCCGCTGCTTTAGCAAGTGCTTGTTCAATATCGGCAATAATGTCGTCAATATGTTCAATACCTACCGAAATACGCACCATATCTTCAGACACGCCTGCGCGTTTTAATTCATCAGGACTTAATTGACGATGAGTGGTAGAAGCAGGGTGACACGCCAAGGATTTTGCATCGCCAATATTGACTAAACGTAAAATCATTTGCAGCGCATCAATAAACTTAGCACCTGCTGCTTGGCCGCCTTTAATACCAAAACTTAAAATACCCGAGGCATGGCCGCCCGTAATTTTTTGGCAAGTGGCTTGATGTGGGCTATTAGTCAATGCGGCATAGTTTACCCATGCAATTTGTGGATGATTTTGTAAGTAATTAGCCACTGTTACGGCATTGCTGCAATGACGCTCCATGCGTAAAGCCAGTGTTTCTAATCCTTGCAATAACAAAAAAGCACTGTGGGGCGCAAGAGCCGCACCTGTATTGCGTAAAGGCACTACACGGCAGCGACCAATATAAGCCGCAGCACCTAAAGCGGCAGTATAAACTACACCATGATAAGACGGGTCTGGCTCATTAAGCATCGGAAAACGTGCTTTGTTAGCAACCCAGTCAAATTTGCCGCTGTCAATAATCATGCCGCCAATGGTTGTGCCATGACCGCCAATGTATTTTGTTAAAGAGTGAACAATAATATCTGCACCATGTTCAAAAGGACGACATAACACAGGCGTAGCCACGGTGTTATCCACAATCAACGGTACGCCATGCTTATGGGCAATCTCGGCTAACTTTTGTAAGTCAACAATATTGCCTGCGGGGTTGCCAATAGACTCACAAAAAACCGCGCGCGTTTTGTCGTCAATCAAACGCTCAAAGGCTTCATAGTCATCATACGAGGCCATGCGAACTTCGATACCTTGACGCGGAAAGGTATGAGCAAATAAATTGTATGTGCCNNCCTTCAATTTGGGCTAGGCGTTGTTCTAATACGGCATTTGTGGGGTTCATAATACGGGTATAAATGTTACCTGCCACTTTTAAGTCAAATAAGTCTGCACCGTGTTGGGTGTCATCAAAGGTATAAGACGTGGTCTGATAAATCGGTACAGCCGCTGCTTTGGTGGTGGCTTCGGATTGATATCCATGATGTAAGGCTAATGATTCAAGTTTCATGTTTTTTCCTATAGTCCTAAGTGTTAAAAACACAATATAACCATTTTTGAGCTAAAAATGGTTATTTAGGCAATCATGATTGTTTAAGTATTGTAGATATTATTCATTTAAGGCGCATCATCACCAATATCTAACACAGGTTCATATTGTGGTTTAATGTTGTGCTGTTCTAAAAGTTCTTTAGGAATTATCTCGTCATCATAGTTTTCTGGTTCGGGTTTTATCTCTTTGCCTAAGACCATTTGCCCTTCAAATGCTAGCGATTTAACCCGATATTCCAACACGTCACCTTTACTGGTGGGCCCTCTAAACTTAACAGGAAAATTACGGTAATCGGGCGCAATCCAAACATCATAACCTTGTTGGGCTTTACCTGTGGCTAGGTTAACGCGTTGCCCCTGTAAGTGTAGGGTTTTAATATCGCCTGCAGGTAGGCGAATTACTTCTTCGGCCACCAAATGCAAATTGATGTTATACACCGAGCTGCCTGTAGTGACCTGCATTTGTCGGGTTTCTGTGCCTGTAAAACTCACGGCCACCTGAAACGGCAAACTGGCCGCATCTTGAATATCGTATTGAATAGCGGTGTATTTAACATCGTCGCCTTTACCATACCTAATGCTACTGGTGCTACGGTCTATATCGGCAAAACTGCGTAACTTTTTATTAACATACATTCTAAAGCGTTCGGGGCTAATGCCTGCCTCAGACACGCGACCTTCACTCATCATACTGGCGGTAAAACCAAATTTTGAGGCTTCGTTTTCGATGGAGTAGCGTTCGCCTTCCATACGCCATTCTTGTTTAATGCTGACGCTAAAGCCCATAAAGGTAGCTTTGTAAGTTGCCAAAATTTCGATAGGAAACGGTGGCGGTGGCTCATAGGCAGGGGTAGGTGGTGCTTTAACAATTTCTTTGGGTGGTGGCGGTACGGTATCACCCAAAGGCACAGCAGGACTTGTTAGGCTGCCTTGTGTTTGCTTGTCGGTTTGTGGTTTATCTTCGGGCTGAGTATTAGCCGTATTAATAGGCGAGGTTTCTTTGGTAATTGGCTCTTTAGTTTTTTTAGGTTTAGGCTTACTTTTAGCGACGGACTTCTTAGTGGCTTTGGGCTTGGGCTTAACAGCAGGCTTTGGCGCAGCTTGTTGCGGCGGTGCTTCTTCCACCAAGGTCACAATAGTTGCCCCAACTTGGGCTTTGGGTCGTGCAGGCGGCTTAATATTGAGCTTAACACGCGGAATAAACTCGGCCTTTTTTTTAGACAACACTTGGTCGGGTGTATCGGGCGTAAAATCAGGCCATTCAAACTCACCATCCCACAAAAAGCCAAAATGCACCAACAACGCTAAACCTACTGCCGATGCTAAAGGCTTGCGTTGTAAGCGTTTACCTAGTCGTGTAAAAAAGCCCAAAGTATGTGCCTTATTTTGCTTGGCTAAGTTGTGCAAAAGCGCGTTCGGCAGCGTCTAGTGTTGCCTGAATTTCGGCTGTACCATGCGCGCTCGAAATAAATCCCGCTTCAAAGGCCGAAGGTGCTAAATACACGCCTTGTTGTAACATTAAATGAAAAAATTCCGCAAAGCGTGTCGCGTTACAAGCCATCACATCGTCAAAACAGGTAATTTCGCTTTGCGTACTAAAGTACAAACCAAACATGCCGCCAACTTGGGTCGTGGTAAAAGGAATCCCTGCGGCATCGGCGCGCTGCTGTAAACCATCTAATAATGTGCGTAAGCTAGTTGCTAGGTTGTCATAAAAATCGGGTTGGCTAATGAGCTTTAACATAGCCAAACCTGCGCGCATGGCTAAAGGGTTGCCCGATAATGTACCTGCTTGATACACNNACTTCGTCAAAAATTAACACTGCGCCATATTGAGTACACAAGTCGCGCATGGCTTGTAAAAAACCAACATTAGGAGGAACGCAGTTCATGTTACCTGCAACGGGTTCTACAATCACGCAAGCAATCTCGTGACCCATTTGAGCAAACAATGTTTTTAGGGCTTCTATATCGTTATAGGGTAGGGTGAGGGTGTGCTTGGCTAAGTCGGCAGGCACACCCAACGAGGTAGGCACGCCGCCTAAGGTGAGCAAGCCTGAACCTGCTTTTACTAATAAAGAGTCGGCATGGCCATGATAACAGCCTTCAAATTTAAGCAGTTTATCGCGTTTGGTGTAACCGCGTGCTAAGCGAATCGCGCTCATGGTGGCTTCTGTGCCAGAGCTAACCATACGAACCATGTCCATTGACGGCATCAGCTCACACACTTTGTCGGCCATTAAAATTTCGGCTTCGGTAGGTGCGCCAAAACTTAAACCATCAACTGCTGCCTCTTGGACGGCTTTAACAATATCAGGGTGTGCATGACCCAAAATCATTGGCCCCCATGAGCCAATATAATCAATATACTTTTTGCCGTCAGCGTCCCATAAATAAGCTCCCTGTCCTTTATTAAAAAACACAGGAGTACCGCCCACGCCTTTAAAGGCTCTAACAGGTGAGTTCACTCCACCAGGTATATGACGACAAGCAGCAGCAAATAATTCTTGATTACGACTCATAGTAAAAACTCTTACATAAATAATTGGTTAAAAGATTGTGTACGTTGACGTATTTCTTCAACAGGCCGCGCAAATATATCACTAATCACCGCCACATAATTAGCCCCTGCGTTAATCAAGGGCATGGCATTGTCTAAAGTTATGCCGCCAATAGCAACTGTAGGAAGGTTAAACAAATGTTGAGCTTGCGTTAATGTATCTAATTGCGCTAATTGCGCTAAGGGTTTAGTTGATGAAGGATAAAATGCGCCAAAAGCCAAATAGCTTGCGCCTTGTTGTGCTGCCTGCTGTGCAAATTCAAGCGAGTTATGACACGTTGCCCCAATAATAGCCTTTGCCCCTAAGCGTTGACGAGCCAAGGTAATCGAGCCATCTTGCTGACCCAAATGTACCCCCACATCTAATTGAGCGGCTAATTCCAAATCGTCATTAATAATTAAGGGTATGTTGTAGTGTTGGCATAGCTGTTTAAGTTGTTGGGCTTGGTGTAAGCGTTTGGCGGAGTCGCTTGATTTATCTCGATATTGCACGATTTGCGCGCCACCTTGCAAAGCAGCCTCAACCGAAGCGACTAAACGCCCTTGTAATAACACGCTGTCGGTAATTATATATATGCCTTGTTTCATCACACAACGCCTTGAATACGCCTAGGAATAGATTGCCCTTGTGCATGAGGTTTATCAGCCTGTTGTAAGGTGTGGTGTAGCCAGACTTCGGCGCGTGTAACGGCAATGGCTAAAGGTAAACCGTGTGCTAAACCTGCGGCAATTGCCGAGGCCAAACTACAACCCGAACCATGAAACTCGCCTGCCAAACGCGGCCATTGACTTGTTTGTACCAGTTGCCCGTGTTGATATAAACGATTACGCAACATTTGCCCTTGTTCGTGACCCCCTTTAAGTAACACTGATTTTGCGCCTAACTCATGCAATTTTTTAATCACTTGTACTTCGTTATCGGCCACAGAAAAACCTGTTAAGCGTTCGGCTTCTAAAGTGTTGGGCGTGATAACGTGAGCAAAGGCAAACAGACTTTTAACATAATCAATAAAGCCATCTAGCGTTAATGAGCCGCCACTATTAGCCGCCAACACAGGGTCTAATACTAAAGGGATATGTGGATATTGTTGGCAAATGCTTTTAACCACATCTACGGTTTCTTTTGTGCCTAACATCCCGCATTTAATGGCTTTAACGGGTAAATCGCTTAATACTTTTTGTGCTTGTTGATACAGCAAATCGGCATTAACGGTTTCAAAGCCATACACTTGTTGGCTGTCTTGAATGGTAAGTGCGGTACACACCACCGCTGCATGAGCATTAAGCGCGGCAATACTTTCGATGTCGGCTTGTAATCCTGCACCGCCAGAGGGGTCTAAACCGCTAAAACATAACACAACAGGACGCATGAGGTTTCCTATTCATTCTTAAATATAGTTAATGTTAAGCTATTTGTGAGTGGCAAGGTTATTGTTTATTTGTTGGGGATTTCAATTATTCAAAACGATTTTATGCTTACATGATGTGCGCTATGCAGTTGTTAATACATTTAGGGAAAAAACATGCTAAAAATAATCAAAGAGCTAAAACAACAAAATATCCTTATCCTGAGCTTCGCCTTAGCTACTATTATGCCTATGCAGTCAAATGCAACAGCACAAAGTTATAAATACTCTCAAGTAATAGAGCAAACGGTACAGACGTTTGAAGATGCGCCAGATAGCGATAGGCATTGGAGTTTAGCCGCCCAAGCGTGTGACCTTTTACAATACAAGGGTTGGGCGGGTAAGAACTGTGTAGTCAGTCAAATAGTCAACTATCCAAGTCATGGCAGCCTAGTTAAAACGGCGAGCGATCACTATGTTTACACACCTAAAAAAGGATATTTAGGCAAAGATCAGGTGAAATATATTGTCCAAGAAGGCAACAAAAAAGCTCTAGTGACCATAAATGTGTGCGTCGTAGAAATGGCTGACGATGATGGAAATAATGGCTGCAATTCATTTTGATAAGCAACGCTTATTTATCCGCCATGTTTTTACTCACACTCAATACAACCATTGGAGGCCATAATTATGTTAGCGATTAATGATATTACGCAGCATATTAAAGCGCATCCCCTTACCCACAAATAT
>DDBM01000051.1:0-213 GCA_002333125.1 Moraxellaceae bacterium UBA2032
CAGTAGGCTTAATGACTGTGCCAGCGTTGTCCGTCGCTGTGCTTGTACTATCCCAATAAAACGAATTACCACCACCATCGCCTGCCGCATAATAGCCTAGCGTTTTAGAGGCATTAGCGATTGTCGTGCCGCTTCTTAGTCGCAATGCTGCAATACTATTAAACGATTGAACTTGAGTAGAGCCAAGGCTCGCAATGCGGTCTTTATCAAACT
>DDBM01000051.1:223-3456 GCA_002333125.1 Moraxellaceae bacterium UBA2032
CCTTATATGTGTACATCAAACCACCAGCAAGTGGGCGATTCGTGCCTGTGATGAAGAAGCGAGGCTTGAGCCAAGGGGATAGAGAGTATGCCATTATTTAGAATCCTTTGGTTGGTTGAATTGACCACCGCCTAAGCCGCCTAAAGTTCCCGTAGCAGTAGCACGTTGTGTTTTTTTCGTTTCAATCTGCTTCATTAAATCCCCCAAAGTCTTTAAGTATTCTTGGCTCTCTTTGCCCGTTAAAAGGTACTGCTTGCCCATGTAATCGCGCACTTGCTCAGGAGTGCTTATTTTATTCCAGAATTGCCCTGCTTTCCCCATAGCTGTTATCGGGCTTCCACCCATTAAATGCGCTACGCTTTCGCCCGCATCTTTTAATGGGTCAAGGCCAAGCTCAGATAATGCAGCCTCACGCCCTGCCGTTTGACTGCCTGTGTTGACGCTATAAATGCTTTTTAAGTCTTTTTCACCTTTCAGTATTTTTACAAGTTGGCGATATTTGTCATGCCCTAAAGTTTCATAGAGAGCTTTTGCTGTGTTTCTATTTTTAGTAACGTCTGTCAAAAAGTTACGGCCTGACGGTGAACCTAATTTTTCCTCAAGTGCGCGAAAAACGCCGATATTGTACGCTTCTAACTCAGGCGCATTTAGCAATGCTTTTTCGTCGCGTATATCCATGTGGTTTTTCTTGAATATGTTCGCACCTTCTTCAACTTGTTTAATTAGCCGTGTTGGTTCGCCAAATTTGCTATTTGCTAAACGATAGACTGATTCACCCTGTGGTGTAGTGGGCGAGGCTTGTTCCAACTTGGCCATTAAGTCACGGCGTAAATCTCCAATAACTTTTGGCTTATACCCTTTACCTGCCCGTACCAGTTCGCCCTCTGCGTCACTCATTGCCCGTTTTAACAACTCTAAGCGCATTAAGGGGATTTCTGACGCGCCACTGTTTACGTCAACCATTTTTCGAATGTCGGAAAAATCATCGCCTTTGATCCTTGAAATACTATTGGCTTCACTGACAAATGAGTTAGCGCGTGATACTAACGAGCGGATTTCATCATCAATGGGAACATTAACATTGTCCAAAACATCATAAAACGGCTTGGATTCGGTCGTGGCTTTTTGCTCTAATGCGGTAATAGATTTATTAAAATCAGGACTACCATTGCCCATGACTTTTTTAACGCCGTTCAAAAAACGCTTAGACGCGGTATCAATTAACCGTTCTTGCACTTTAGCAACAGCAGGTGCAGTCCGTCCGCTTAACAAACTAACCGCGTCAAGTGAGCGTAACTCATTAGATTTTTGACCATTCAATGCAGCCAATGGCGTACCAACAGGCATTTTATCGACTTTATCGGCCAGCTGAGTTGTATATGGTATTTCTTCGCCGTTTGGCAAAAAACGCGGGTTTCTATTCAAGGCGCGGCCAGTTTGAGCGATAGCCTCTGCTACTTTCGCATCGCCTTGGCGTTTAATCCATTCTTTTGATTTATCAACAATTCCGCCAATAGGGTCAATTGCGCCAACTTGCCCACCTGCTTGATTTATTCCGCCCTGATTTTTAACATTGCCAAACATTCTAATAGCAGCATTGCGTGTTAATCCGCCGACCCCTGCTAACACAGGTTGCGCCACGCCACCGACAACCGCACCAGCACCTGCGCCTTTTAGTGCATCACTAGCCACGTCACCGACTGTATCTGCATTACTCACGCCAGCACCGTAAGCACCACCAAACAACCCACCTGTACCAGCACTAGCAGCAGCTAATTTAGCCGCTTGCCATGCCTTTTGTAATTTTCCTGCACCTTGAGCCAAAGGCGCAACTTTAAAAGGACTAGCAGCAGCTAAAGGCGCACCAGCCATTACGCCAGTTATACCAGCCGTCCACGGATAGTCTTCGGAGTATTGCTTCTGTGCGCCGCGTACTAAATCACGGTTTTCTGTGTACGCTTTTTGAATGTCATTACCTGTTACTGCCGCACCTAAACCACCTAACGCCCCGTAAATCTCATCGCCAAAACCTAACGGAGCTTGGCTAACTGCATTAATAAACCCTTGCAATGGTGAGGACAATTCACGCCCTCGTTGCTCGTCTTTGTTGACTTTTGGCATTTTAGATGCAAGTCTTTTGGCCACAAAATCATCCATCAGGCTTTTATCTTCTGTCTTTTTAGATGATAAACGGCTTCGGGTAAAATCGTCTAATTCACTCATTTTGCACCCTTCTTATATAACTCAGTTAGGAGTTTTGCGCCTTCATAATCTTTAGCATCTACCAACGCTTTATGGTTTAAAAGATATTTAGCCCGTCTTGGGTCTGTGTCTTTAGTAATAGCGTAAGGGTCATTACTCACTTCTTTAGCTGCAATATCTTCAGGGTTTATTTTGCCGCTTAGAATGTCGCCCAAATAAGCACCGTATTTTTTCTGTATAGCTAAGACGTGTTTTTTTGCTTGCTCTGCCGCTGCCACTTTTTGACTTGTGCTTGCGTTAGGGTCGGCAATAACCCCCATTTGTGTCCTATACGATTCTACATCTCTATCAGTAGACGGCCCTGGTTGTTTTACGGCAAAAGTTAATAATGACTCGGCGGCTTGCTTTTCCATTGCCATGCCTTCTTGCTGTTTTTTATCACCTCCACCATAATAGCCTAGCTTAGTTTGAACCCAACTATCAAAACCTGTGTCGGGGGCTTGTTTTGCAGCGGCAATGTAAGCATCAAGCAATGGGATAGCGTCTGACGCATTAGCATACTTTTCTCGATATGCTTTAATTTGCTCATGTTTTGCTTTTATTTTCTCTTTACCTTCGACAATCGTTAATGCCTTGTCAACAGGGTCTGGCTTATTAGCTTCTATTTGCGCTTTAATAAATGCCTCACGCTCTTTTTGCGCTAATTCTCGTGCTTGTCTTTCTGCTGCTTTTTGCTCTTTGAACATATCGGACGCACTAACCACATCAGGCTTAACGGTTGTTGTGCCTTGTTGCCCAAAGGGAATCTCTTGACCTGCTTTAGTCATTACTCGAGTGCCGACAAAATTACCCTTTGCGTCATAAGTAGGGTATGGATTGCCGACAGGCGCGTTTTGTTCACGTTCAGCAACTCGTTGTTGTTGCATAGCCTGTGTATATTTAAACGCTGTTTCTACATCACCAACCTGTAGCGCACGTTTAGCAGCAATCTGTAATTGTTCAAGGTAGCTAGGCTCACGACCTGCCACCGC
>DDBM01000244.1 GCA_002333125.1 Moraxellaceae bacterium UBA2032
GAACGTTTTTGCGTCAGCTGAGCGGAGTCGTGGTGGCTGAGCGGAGTCGAAGCCTATTTATAACCATCCACAAAATCACCTAAACTCAAGTTGTAACCTGCACCAACGGCTTTAAATAACCATTCACCATCTAGCTTAAAAAACGAGCCAAATTGTACGGCGGTTTCTTTGCTAAACATTTCATCTAAATCATAATCGGCCACCATCTTATCGTTATCATATAAACGAATATAGGCATTTTGAATTTGACCAAAGTTTTGATTGCGTGTGTCGGCATCGTGAATCGTCACCACAAACGAAATTTCTTGGGCTTGAGGGTTAATTTTACTCAAGTCAACAATCACGCTTTCGTCGTCGCCTGCGGCATCACCTGTACGATTATCACCAGAGTGAGTCACGGCACCATCGGGTGATACTTTGTTGTTATAAAACACAAAATATTCGTCACTTAACAATTTAGGCTCGCGTGTGCTGTTAAGTTGGCAGGTAAATACTGATACATCTAAGTCAAAATCAGCACCGCTACCTGCTTTTTTGTCCCAACCTAAACCCACGCGAATTTTACGTAAATTGGGTTCGCGTTTGCTAAGGTTGATGGATTCGCCTTTTTTTAAGTTAATCGCCATATTATTTGCTCCTGTTGTTTATTACTTGATAAGTATATTCCCTCCTCTAATTTAGGGGAGGGTTAGGGTGGGGTTAAATCCCCCTCTCCTTTTTAAGGAGAGGGTCGGGGTGAGGCCAACCCCCTCCCAACCTCCCCCTTGAAAAAGGGGGAGGAGATAAAGTCNNGTTTGTTGTACATATTCTAAGGTTTCAATATCAACTACTGCACGTTGATTAGCACGAGCGGTATTGACCGAATTTTGTTTGAGTAGTTCGGCATTACGACGCATTAAGTCGTTGGTGGTGTCGTCAATTTTTTGGGTTAGCTCAACTGCTTTTTGCTGCTCAATTAAGGCAACTGCTAGCGTAAATTGTTTTTTCCATGACGGAATAGTCAATTCCTCAAGGTTTCTAAATTTATCAATTAACAACTGATTGTTGTTTTGCACCATTCTAATCATGGGGGCGGTTTGTACGGCCACTACTTGCATAGTGCGTAAATCATGAACACGCTTTTCGAGGCGGTTTAACACATCTTGCAAATTAGAAATCGCTTGCGCTTCCATAGGGTCAGTGGCGGCAGGTGCGGCTTGACGCTCAGCTATTTCGGCACGCAATTCTTCGCTTTTAACTTCACCCACCAAAATATAACACTCTAAGGTGTGATATTCCTCTACGTTAAAAACATACACTTTTTCGAGGTCTTGAATCCGATTTGCGAGGCGTACTTGCGAGCCTTTCATCTCAACCACGAGCTTTTCGATTTGTTTGCTTAAACTTTCGTAACGGCCTAAGATTTTTTCTTTATTCATTTTAAATGAGTCAATTAATCCGCCAATTAAGGGGATTTTTGACTTAGAGCTATCTGCTAGGCTACTAATGTTAATGCCTTTGGCAAGTAATACTACTTCATTTAAGTTGTCGCCTAAGCCTTCCAAATCTTTACTTTTGACTTGAGAAAGTAATTTGTCAGAATATTGAACCACTTTTGCACCCGATTGCGAGCCTAAGGTATGTATGGCATCGGGGCGGCGTGGGTCAAAACTTTGGGCAATTTTGGCCACTTCATCGCGCATTTTGGCTACATCAGTGCCTGCTTCTAAAAGGCGTTGCTGATGCTTTTCCATAACAATATCAATATACGAGGCAGGTGCGCTGGGCTGTTGATAAATAGCCGCGCTATGGTCATTAGCTTTTACTAGGGCTTGTGCGGCTGTAGGCGCAGCAAAAGACGGAGTTGGTATTGCCTCAGCAACTTGGGTGGGTATTGTGTTGGGCGTGTCAGTGCTAAAAGCCGAAGCGGGTTTAAATTTACTCATGTTTGTTCCTTAACTTAAAGAAAGTAATTGTTTATTAAGTGATTCTTGAGTGGCTGCTAACTGAGCGTAGAGTTCGCTGTTGTTGTCGCTCGAAGATAACGAGAATAATGCCATAATTTGTTGTCGCCATGCAGGAATCATCAGATTAAGCATTTCGTTGGCTTGGTCAATAAGCGTTAGTGTGTTTTTTTGTTCTAAACGTAATTGGCCTATACGCAATAACACCGTATGACGTAATACTTTAAGGGTTTGCAAGCGCCGCTCAAAGCGTGATAGGGCATCTTTTTTGTCAAGTTGTGCCTGATGAGCAAACACATTATTGGCTTGTTCGGGTAGGTGTTGTAGGGCTAGTTGTTCTTCTTCTAAACGTAATTGACCTGCTAATAAATAAACGGTCAGCTCTCTAAACTGTTGCTCATTTTTGCTAAATAATTCGCTAAACACTTGTTGGGTTTTTTTGAGTTGATTTAAGCGATTTTGACAAAACGTCATGTTGCTTTTGATGTCGCGTTCTAATTCCATAAAACGCGCTTTATTATTTACTTTGCTACGCAAAAAACGGTCAAAAAAAGATGGATTACGGTTGGTGCGTAACGAATCTAGCTCGACTTTTTGAGTGGCTTCTAAAATTTTAGCTAAATAGCTACGTACCCCATCGGCATAATCGGTACGGGTAATGGTATTAAGTTGATTTAAAATGCTTTCGGAGTGTTGACTGGCTTCTGAGCCATAATCAGTCACATAACTGGCATCGTCTATTCTAATGGTGCTTTTGAGTAAAATGGCTTTGTTAAGCTCGCTTTGGCTAAAGGCATGGTCATCTAAATCAAGACGAATAATCGCCTCGTTAACTAAGGCTAAATCGTTAGTCTCAATAGTCGCTTGTATATTGGGTTTAAATAAGGCTTTAGGTTGGTTTGAGCTAGAGTTATCCATAATAGCAGCTTGTTGATGATAAAAGGTTTTTGGTGCAAAGGTGGCGGAGTCATCCGTGACAACAGAGGGGGTGGCGGTGTTTTTTTCAGCATTTTTTTGATGAAAGGTTTTAACCACCATAATTCCTCATACTATTGGTATACATTTTTGAGTGTTTCGCACTTTTTAAAGCGTTTATATACCCATTGATATTGGGCGGGATTGCGTCTAATCAAGTTTTCGACACTTTTATTTACAGCCGAGACTGAGGTAAACAAATCTTTGCTATACACCTCGGGTTCTACAGTGTCCACCGTAACCTTAAAGCCTTTACCCGATGGGTGATGCACACACGATAGCATAATCACTTCGCATTGCGTCTTTTGAATCAGTTTAGACGCTAAAATNNCGGCCACGCGCATCACGTACAAATATACCCATGCTTTTGTTTTTGCTAGGTTTATACATAATAACAGGGTTAGCATATTGGCTTACCCAAGCGTTCATAAATTCCCAATTGCCATAATGAGGCACCAAAATAAAACAGCCTTTAGGGGATTTAATGGCATCAAAAAATAGCTCGGCGTTTTCGATTTCGGTCATTTGCTCAATGCTGTATAGCGGTGCAACGCCCCATGTTTTGGTAAACTCTAAAGCAGTTTGAGCGGTATAAATTAAGTTTTGTTTGGTGGTTTGATTTATCCAGCGTTCGCTTTGTTCAGAAAAGCACAGTTTTAGATTACGACGAATCACCCAAGCAGGGCCGTGCGGAAACCATGCAGCAATAGAGCCAATCATCAAGCCCAGCCATTGTAGGGTAGATAACGATAGCCGACTAAAAAATCCTAAAATAGCAAGCGTGATGCTATCTTTTGATGAAAGGGCTGATGTGGGCGAGGGGGTATTTTCAAGTTCGGACATAACAACAATCAATAAGAATAACAAAGCTAAAGCATAAAGGACGATAACGACAATACCAAGCCAAACAGCGTATAATTTGCGTTTTTACAAAGGGCTTGATTAACGAAAGCCAGTTTATTAATGAGTTTGTTAGCAATGAGTGATTTTTTGCAGCCTGTTTTAGACTTTTTAGCCTGTGCGACTCCCCAAGCATGGATTGATGCAGCGATTAGCGATATTCCTTTATTGTTACAAGATCATGCCAACTGTGAGAAAAAAGCCGCCAGTACCGCCGTTACCTTGTTGTTTAGATATAACGACAAACAACAACTCCAAGAACAACTGGCACAATTGGCGCGTGAGGAGTTATTACATTACGAACAAGTAATGGCCATTATGACCAAGCGCGGTATTGCCTACAAATACATTAGTAATTCGCGCTATGCAGGCAGTTTGCGTAAACATGTGCGTACTTATGAACCACAGCATTTGATTGATATTTTGATTATTGGGGCTTTTGTAGAGGCGCGTTCGTGTGAGCGGTTTGCCGCCATTGCCCCGTATTTAGATGATGAGCTAAAACGCTTTTATGTGTTTTTGTTAAAGTCAGAATCGCGTCATTTTGAATATTATTTGTCCTTAGCGCAATTATATAGCCCCGAACCTATCAACGAGCGCGTGGCTTTTTTTAGAGAAAAAGAAGCGGAATTAATTCTTGCACCAGATACGCATACGCGCTTTCACAGTGGCATACCTCGTTAAATAGAATGAAATAAGCCAAGAGACAAAAGCCACTCAAAAATGAGTGGTTTTTTGTTTGTCTAGTCCGATTTTGCACTGTTTGTCGGGTCTAATGCCCACTTATCTTAAATTTACCGTTTGTCGGGCTGTCGTCAATTCACAGCCAGTGTCGTCAATTCGCAATTTTGGTGTCGTGTTTTTGTATAAAATTGGCATCAGCAGGTAGCCAAGCTAACTTGCATAAAAAATAGTGCTTTTACTCTAAAAGCTTAATAATTTAAAAACGAAACAACAATAGCCTGTCAAGGCAACAACGAGGAAAATAACCATGTTAAAGCATATTCTTGCTGCAACCACATTAATTGGCGCAACTTTAGCTGCTAATACAGCCAGTGCATTTTGCTTATTTAACTGTGACTACACCAAAACCAAATATCCTGTGGTATTGGCACCGGGTGTATTGGGTTTTGATAAATTAGTCGGTTTTGTAGATTATTGGTACGGTATTCCCAGTGCTATGCGTGATGGTGGTGCTAAGGTTTATCCTACATCGGCTTCTGCTTTTAACAGCTCCGAAGTGCGTGGCGAACAATTATTAAGCCAAGTACAAAATATTTTGGCAATTAGCGGCGCGCAAAAAGTGAATTTGATCGGCCATAGTCATGGTGGTTTTTCGGCGCGTTACGTAGCCAACATTCTTCCTACTAAAGTAGCTTCTTTAACGATGGTTCATAGTCCTGTTAAGGGTGTACCTGGTACTAATATTATTATGGGTATTGCGCCTGCTGGCACAGTGTCTGGCTCTGTTGTGTCTGCTGTCGGTGATGCAGTTTCTAACTTTATTACTTTTTTGGCAGGCAATGACTATAAAGAAGATTTTATGGCAAGCATGAATTCTTTAACACCTCAAAATGCAGCAATATTTAATGCTAAACATACTGGTGGTGTACCTGCCACAACGTGTGGTGAGGGCGCTTATAGTGCCAATGGTATTAAAAACTACTCATGGAGCGGCACATCTTCGGTAACGAATGTGTTAGATCCTTTAGATACTTTCTTTGGTATTGTTGGATTGGTTGCAACTTCTGAAGCCAATGATGGTTTAGTAGGTAAGTGTTCAAGCCATTTTGGTAAAGTGATTCGTGATGACTATCCACACAATCATGGTGATGCCATCAACCACATGTTTGGTGTGCGTGGTTTGTTTACACCAGATCCTACCGATTTATATCGTCAACACGCTAATCGCTTAAAATCAGCAGGTTTATAAGCCTGTTATGTGATGGCCGACACAAAATCAAGCTGTCGGCCTTAACGATTTTCTTCTATATAACATATACAACCTTTAGGACTTGCGTGTTTAGTGGGAGTATTCAACTCCTGCTTATCGAATTCAGGAAGATTGCACAATACGCTTAGTGTGAGTTCTAATCTCAAAAATAATATTGGGGCATACCATGATTAAAAAAACCTTAGCAACATTAACCTTAGCAGTTACAACTTCTTTAACAGCCAATGTGAGTCAGGCTTTTTGTTGGTTTAACTGTGACTATACCAAAACTAAATATCCNNGCTAAGGTTTATCCTACGTCTGCTTCTGCTTTTAACAGCTCCGAAATACGTGGCGAACAGCTATTAAGTCAAGTGCAACAGATTTTGGCGATTAGCGGGGCAAAAAAAGTTAATTTAATTGGTCATAGTCATGGCGGTTTTTCGGTGCGTTATGTTGCCGATGTCATTCCTACTAAAGTGGCTTCTTTAACAATGGTTCATAGCCCCGTTAAAGGTGCGCCAGGTGCTGATTTAATTCGTAATGTTGCTCCAAAAGGTACATTTTCTGCGTCCTTGATTCAAAATGTAGGTAATGCGGTCTCTAACTTTGTGACTTTTTTGGCAGGCAATAGCTACAAAGAAGACTTTTTAGCGAGTATGGATTCGTTTACCACCAAAGGTGCGGCTACCTTTAATGCTAAGCATCCTAATGGTGTGCCTACAACTACCTGTGGCGAAGGTGCTTATACTGCCAATGGCATCAAAAACTACTCGTGGGGTGGCACATCTTCGGTCACTAATATTTTTGACCCTTTAGATATTTTCTTTGGTATTACAGGTTTGATTTCGACTGAGCCAAACGATGGTCTAGTGGGTAAATGCTCAGGCCATTTTGGTAAAGTGATACGTGATAACTATCCGCATAATCACGGTGACGCTATTAATCAATTATTTGGTTTGCGTGGTTTGTTTACACCCGCACCTACCGATTTATACCGCCAACATGCAAACCGCTTAAAAGTAGCAGGTCTGTAATTCTTGTTGTGATTTTTTATTTTACCATGTCAAATTGCCAACACTAGCTCTACAATAGGGCTAGTGTTGCGTACGCTAAACTTCTTTTGTTAAATACTTTTAAAGTAAATGACGGATTTGAAGTAAAAACAAAATAAACGCAAACACATAACTAAAATAAATAATACTTATGTTTTTTTATTTGCATAAGTCTGACTTCATGGAAAAACAATAATGCAACGTAAACTTGCCATCGGTTTAACTGTTTTTTTTGTATTTATAGCCGTCATTTTATTGTGGCTAGCACGAGATAAAGGTGATGCTGTCAATACCGCGTCACCCATAAAGCCTGCTGTTAGTGAGTTACCTACACAACAAGATGTCGCAGCTGCTATCGAAAAATCCAAAACAGAAACTCGTTTTAAAACAGGCCGCGAAGGGATGCCAAAGTCTTTGAGTGATACCGACGTTGATGGTTCACTTGAAGTTGATGCTAACGGTAATTTGATTGTGGCGCAAAGTGTGCGTCAGGTTTTTGATTATTTCTTATCAGCAATTGGTGAAGAAGATTTAGCGACAATTATTGGGCGTATTCGGGCATATATTCGTTATAAATTAGCCGACCATCCTCAAGCAATTATTCAAGCTGAACAAATTTTAGATTCTTATTTGGCATACCGTGATGCATTGGGGCGTATGCCACAAATACAGGGTGACCCAGCACAAAATATGAGTGCTATACGTCATCAAAAAGAGCAGGTTGCAGCATTACGTACACAGTTTATGACTCGTGAAGTGATTGATGCTTTTTTTGGCGATGAAGATGCCTATGACCGCTATACCATGGCACGTATTGAGGTAATGCAAGATAAGAGCTTAAGCGCGACCGAGAAAGCTAAACGTACCGCAGAATTGTTAAATACCTTGCCGCCACAGCTTAAAGAAAGTGTACAAACACTTAATAAATATCAAGAGCTAACAACCTTTACTGAGGATTGGAAAAAGCGTAGTGGTAAGCCAGAAGAATTACGTGCGCTTAGAGAGCAAATCGTAGGGGTAGAGGCTACCGAACGTTTAGAGTCTTTAGACAAAGAACGTGCCGACTGGGATGACCGTATTGATAACTACTTACAGCAGCGTGATACCTTGATTAAAAATCCTGCTTTGAGTGAAGCCGAGCGTCAACGCCAGTTAACAGCTATAAAAACCAAAGACTTTAACGAGCAAGAACGAGTGCGAGTACAAGCNNTCGGTAGCCGTTTGTCGTTGGCTATATGCCACTAGTCGGATGTGTCGCTAAAAATCAATAAAATGACGTGATTTACCCTGCTTGGCACTGGAAAAGATGATTATTTAAGCATATATTTACCCAGAGTTAGAATAAATACTCTAAGTCTTGATACCCAATACAAAAACAGCAGGGGATAATAACCATGAAAAAACTACTCGCTACAGCGACATTATTGGCTACTTCTTTTGTTGCTACACAAGCACAAGCCTGTTGGTGGTGGGAAGATTGTACTTATACTAAAACTAAATATCCGATGGTTTTTGCACCAGGTGTATTAGGCTTTGATAAGTTAGTTGGTTTTGTGGATTATTGGTATGGTATTCCNNTATTAGGTCATAGTCATGGTGGCTTTTCGGTGCGTTATGTCGCCGATGTCATTCCTACTAAAGTGGCTTCGCTAACCTTGATTCATAGCCCAGCTAAAGGTAGCCCAGTAGGTGACTTATTGGTTGGTGTTGTGCCAGCAGGCACAGCACAGAGCTTTATTGGTAGTGTTTCTGATGCCGTCATGGGTATTATTGGATTTTTAGCAGGTAATAATCGCCCCGAAGACTCGTTAGCTGCTCTTAATTCGTTAACAACATCAGGTGCAGCAACATTTAATGCAGCACACACTAACGGTATGCCAACCACTACATGTGGCGAGGGAGCTTATACCGCTAATGGCATTAAAAACTACTCATGGAGTGGTACATCATCATTTACTAATGTTGTTGACCCCTTAGATTATTTCTTTGGTATTACAGGTTTGGCAGGCACAGAAGCTAATGATGGTTTAGTAGGTAAATGTTCAAGCCATTTTGGTAAAGTATTGCGTGACGATTATCCTTGGAATCATGCCGATGCAATTAACCACACTTTTGGTGTACAAGGCTTGTTTGCACCAGACCCAGTTGATGTTTATCGCGCCCATGCAAATCGTCTAAAAAATGCAGGTGTATAACATTTAGAAAGTCTATTTGGCGAAATAGGTAGATACAAAACGACTGCATTTAGCGGTCGTTTGTATTTGTGGGGTCTGTATTTTCTTAAATTCGGCCTTCGACTTGTTCGGGGAGCGTTTTACGTTGGCTGAGCGGAGTCGAAGCTAAAACGTATAATTTTCTAAGCTAATGCCTTGTTCATTGGCAATACCAATAACGGCTGTACCTGTCTCTTCTTGCCAATCACCTAATACAATGCGTACACCAGTTTGCTCATTAGCCAGTGCTAATTTGTGAATCATGGGGCGATGCGTATGACCATGTAATAGGCTAGTCACTTGTTGTTGTGTCATTAGGTCAATAACGGCTTGTGGCGTAACATCCATAATGGTTTCGGGCTTGTTACTGTTTTGCATTTT
>DDBM01000107.1:0-629 GCA_002333125.1 Moraxellaceae bacterium UBA2032
TTGCTTAATCAATGAAACTAGATTTAGGCATCACTTAAGTCATATAAGAGTATAGAACGTGGAATTAGCACAAATTTTACAACAATATCGCTTGATTGCAGGCGTTGATGAAGTGGGGCGCGGCCCTTTAGTCGGCGCAGTGGTGACTTCAGCAGTGATTTTAGACCCGAATAATCCGATTGAAGGTTTAAATGACTCGAAAAAACTGACCGAGAAAAAACGTGAGGCTTTAGCGATAGAAATCAGAGCTAAAGCTTTAGCATGGAGTTTAGGGAGAGCAGAGCGTTTAGAAATAGATGAAATTAATATTTTGAAAGCGACGATGTTAGCTATGCAACGTGCGGTGAATGGCTTAACGATTCATCCTGAATTTGTACTGATTGATGGCAATAAATGCCCGATTTTGATGTATCCCTCACAAGCGATTGTTAAGGGCGATGCACTTGTGGCTGCCATTAGTGCGGCGAGTATTTTGGCAAAAGTAAGCCGCGATGCAGAAATGTTAGTGCTGCATGATAAATACCCGCATTATGGTTTTGCTGACCATAAAGGCTATCCAACGGCTAAACATTTGGCGGCGTTAAAAAAGCATGGGCCGATTATGGAACATCGTCGTTCGTTTGCGCCTG
>DDBM01000107.1:730-3435 GCA_002333125.1 Moraxellaceae bacterium UBA2032
AAACGCAAACCATTCACCAACGCTTGGCGCATGAGCATCTGATTGAAGTCCATGAAAATACGGTATTGCGCGACTTAAAATCCTTAGAAAGAGCAGGATTACCACTAGAACGAACCGACACCAAGCCGATTAACTGGCGCATTAAAAAAGAGTGGCAAGATAAAATCGGAGGTATGACCGATGCCGAAGCATTAATGATTGTGTTAGCTGCCAAGCATTTACAACAGGCTTTACCCGCTACCTTAACAACGGCACTGCAAGACTTATTGGCTTTAGCACAAAAAAGCTTAAACGTTAAACATCAGCAAAAAGACAATCATCATGCTCAATGGTTGAACAAAATTAGGATTATTCCTTCGCAACAGCCGCAAGTGATTCCCTCGATTAAAGCCGATATTCAAGCCATTCTGACAGAAGCTTTATTAAATAATCAACCTGTTAGTGCAGTGTATAAAGGTTGTGAATTGGCAAAGCTATCACCCTTAGCATTAATTGTTAGAGGTAATGTGTTGTATTTGGCGGCNNCTATAGGTTTTGATATTGATACCTTATTAGCACAAGGTTGGGGCGATTTTCAGGATGCGATAGCAGAAAAAATCATCAAATTACAGTGTTGGTGTGAGAAAGGGTTAAAAGATCATTTGGTGGAAATGCCGTTAACTCAGAAGCAATGGATTGATTTTGCCAATCCTGTCAATGGGTGTTATTTACTGACGGTGAGTTTGCCTTATACATGGCAGTTGTATCAGTGGTTGTTGTCGCAGGGGAGTCGGTTGCAGGTGGTTAAGCCTGAGTGGTTGAGGGATAAGATGTGCCAAGAGGTGAAGGATATGTTGGAGAATTATGCTTAGGATTCAATGGGGTGAGGGGTATTTGACTTGTTTTGTCGAATACTTTTTTTTATATACTTGAGTAGTGAGTGAAGTTAATGAAAAGATATTTAGTCGGTATTTGTGGGATTTTTCTCAGTGTAGTGGCTTATGCCGCTTCTATTGAAGGTACATATGACTGCAATGAGTGTAATGGCTTGCTGGAAGTTAAAAAACAGGCATCAGATAGTTACTCGGTCAAGTTGCTTGTTGGTCAAGGTAGTTGCGGAGGAGAGGTTGTTAAAGGTCGTTCGCGCTTGTTTAATGGCAAAGAGCTAAGGATTTTATACAAAAGCAATAAAAAGAGTTGCTCCACAAAAATAGAGTTGCATAACGAGGGAGTATTAGTGTCTGATAGTTGTTACACGGTTGAAGATGAAGCAGGTTCGACGTGTACTACCTTGGGCGAATACTCAAAAAGATAGAAACACAGCAAGGTTATAGAGATGTATAAAGTTGAGGATTTAGATGCTGTAAAAATTGAGTTTGAGGTGATAGAAGCACTGTGGAGCAAGGCGTATCATGCAAAAAAGCCTAATCCATACGATAAACAAGCTAAAGCAGTGGCAGATAAGCTGCGAGAGATAGAGCAAGACCTAAAGTGTCGAGGAGTCATACCCTATTCCCAACATGAGATTGTTGAAGAAATTCTTAATCAACGATTTCCAAAAGCGCAAAGCAACGAAATAGTTTTATACGAAGGAGAGCAATATAAAAAGAAGTTTTGGCCATTAGTACGGAGTAAGACGGGTAAAACGGTTAAAAAATGGGTCAGTAGTTGGATGCTGATAGAAAAAAGATCTTTACGAGCAAACCTTGAGGGAAAACAAGATGACGACACCTAATTTATTTAATTTTGCTACTTCTGAATTATCGCAAGACGCTTTTTTGTGCTGGTTGTTAAGTTGGGCAGACAGTAAATATGCTCAAAAAAATAAAATGCTACATCAAGTTGCCACCCATTTGATTGCGCGTATTTATCAAGATGCAGCATCACCTATGCCTTCTGTATTGTCGGTTAACGTAAAAACTCAGTATAAAAATATGGATATTTTATGCTTAGTTAATGATGACACTGTGATAATGATTGAGGATAAAGTGGGAACGGTTGAGCATTCTGACCAAATAAGGCGTTATAGGGCAATTCTTGAAAAAGACTTCCCTAATCATAAACTGATTTTTGTTTATTTACAGACAGGTGACCAGAGTCATTACAAGGCCGTTACTAAGCATGGTTACATCGTTATTCATCGTAAAGACTTATTGACTATTTTAGAAAGCCCTGATGGGCGTGACGCTCAAAAGACCAACAATATTATAGAAGACTATGCGTTATTTCTAAGAAAGCACGAAGATAGAGTGAATAGTTATCAACATTTACCGTTGGATCAGTGGTCAAGCAGCTCATGGATTGGGTTTTATAAAAGACTACAAAATGAGCTTAGGCTTGGAAACTGGGGTTATGTGCCAAACCAGTCTGGCGGATTTATGTGTTTTTATTGGAGTGGTTGTCACAAAACGGATGAGCATGAAGTGTACTTACAGTTAGAGGAGGAGGTTTTATGTTTCAAAATTGGTGTGACAGAAGGCAACGAGAGTAAGTTTTCCCATTTTCGCACATTGTGGCATAAAAAAATTGTTGCTGAAGGTCTGCGTTTAGGCTTGAGTGTTGTAAAGCCTACACGATTTGGCTCAGGGTATACGATGACTGTTGCCACATTAAAAGACTATCGAGTTACCAGTCAAGATGGAACTATTGATATAGATAAAACGTGTGACGTTTTGCGTCAAGCACGAGAGTTGTTATTGGGCTGTCAGCTTTAGGATTCGCATCCA
>DDBM01000068.1 GCA_002333125.1 Moraxellaceae bacterium UBA2032
CTACGTCAACCCACACTTAAACTGCCATAAACTCCGTGTTGTGTGTAACGATACTAACGTATTAGTCGGTTATATTGAGCGTGTGTGCCAATCCAAATCCAGTCAAATTCGTTTGGTGTATCTTGGATAGCTAATGCGCGATAATCCGCACTTACTCTCACAGACCAATAAGGTGATTTTACTTTTTTAAAGTGCAAGGACGGGTAGCGCGGATTTTGTTTGAGTAACTCATAATTTTTTTTAGCAAGAAGCTGTATGTCATCAGGTAAGCGATAAAACAACTCCCAAAAATCAGGCGATGCATAATGTTTCAAATGTCGGTCATCCTGCCAGCACGGCGATGCTCTCGCGCACGATTAGCCAATATATCAAGTTTGCCTNNTTCTACAGTAGCCATGTTGTTATGCCCTCACGTTGTCTTTTAGGATTATAGCATTAAAATTTTGTGGCATCATTAGCAAGCATGGCGCGAATTGAGAAACAAAACCCATGCTAATTAAACGTCAATTGTGGGTTTTCTACGTCAACCCACACTACCAACTCCCTAAAATACCAACGTCGCCAACGCCTCTTTCAACTGACTCATTGCTTGTCCTCGATGGCTAATCTGATTCTTGAGGCTAGGCTCAAGCTCGGCACTACTACAACCACGTTCAGGCAACCAAAATAAAGGGTCGTAGCCAAAACCATGTTCGCCACGTTTTTGTGGCAAAATCTCACCATGCCAAATGCCTTGGCAAATAATCGGTAAAGGGTCGTTAGCGTGCCGCAAAAATACTAACACGCACACAAATTGAGCTTTGATGGGGCTATTGCCACGAAAAGGCACTAAGTCATTAAGAAGCTTTTCGTTATTGNNTCATCGGCTAAGGCAGGTAAACCCGAAATACTGGCCGCATGACGCGCTTTAATTAAGGCATTTTCAACAAAAGTTAAGCCTGTTTCATCGGCATCACTAATATTTAAGGACTTTTGGGTAATTAACTCAAAAGAATAATCACTCAAAAGCGTTTGTAATTCGTGTAGTTTGCCCTGATTGCCTGTCGCAATAACCAGTTTTTGCATAAAAAATCCGCTGTGTCATCTTGATTGTTTATAATGGCGTTGATGGTAGCAGATATCAAAATTTTAGGCGCGGTTTGAGTTATAAGTGAGTCAACAATGAGTGGACGGGTACAGCTTTTTTGCCTAGGGCTAATAATTGTGTTGTTGATAATATGTGGCGTTATAGCATGGCAAACAACCGCAGATACTAGACCAAGTAATGTAAGTGGAACTTTATTACAAGTGTTTTTGTATCATGTAAGCTGGTTAATGTTTTTGTTTTTACCGCTGGTTATTTGGGGCTTTAAGCACAAACAAGTATCTTTAGGTTTTACTATAGTAGGTGTACTTGGCTTAATCTTAGGTATTTATGCCCGTTTTGTTGAGCCTAATTTGTTAATTGTTAAAGAGTCGCACATTAAAACAGGCTATAAGTTAAAAATCGCTTTGATTAGCGATATGCACTATGGCTTGTATTCAACGACTGGCCAAATGCAGCGATTGGTCAATAAATTAAATTCTTTAGAAGTGGATGCGATTGTGGTTGCGGGGGATTGGACGTACGAGCCGCCCAAAAAATTCAGTTTAATACAGCAATTAGCCCCTTTTAAACAATTGCAACACCCTGTGTATTCGGTGATCGGTAACCATGATGAGCAAATGCCTGGCCCTGACATAACACAAGAGTTAGAGGTAGCCTTGATAGCTAATGGTGTGCGGCCTATAGAAGGTCAAAGTATAGATTTAGGTAAAGTAAGGTTGGCAGGCATTGCCGATTTATTGCCCGCAAATACGCGCCATGAACGATTACAAGCTTTAAAAATTCAAGATAAGCCGTTGTTATTATTAACCCATAACCCTGATAGTTTGCACAAGTTGCCTAAATTAACGCAGCCTTTTGTGATGTTGGCAGGGCATACGCATGGTGGGCAAGTTAATTTGCCCATATTGACTCAAAAAATACTGAGCTTAGTTACTAAGGGGCATTACAAACGTGGTTTATATGTCTTACCCCAAAACAATCAGATTTTTGTGACCAGTGGTATTGGTATGGTGGGCTTGCCGTTGCGTTTTGCTATGCCACCTACTATTGATGTATTGCAGTTTAAGTGAGTTTATCATTAGCAAAAGCCTGTTTAAATTCGCCATAAAAACCACTTGAAATGTAAGGGTTAATGGGTTCATTATCAAAGATGGACTTTTAAGGGTTGTTGATATTTGAACTGGCAACTCAGCTCACTCGCAAAGCGTTAATAGCCCCTATAAAGAAAATGTCAGTAAAAATATAATAGGAGAGTGTCCAATGCAAGATAGACCATTAACCGCAGAAACCGTTGAAGAAGTGAGTGTTGATAGTCGTCAGGAAGCAGAACTCGAAAAAGTAGGGGTTGCAATCCAAGAGATTTTGCTTACAACGCCTGTTTGTGATGTGCAAGAAGTAGCGGATG
This sequence comes from Moraxellaceae bacterium UBA2032, assembly GCA_002333125.1. Classification (GTDB taxonomy): domain Bacteria; phylum Pseudomonadota; class Gammaproteobacteria; order Pseudomonadales; family Moraxellaceae; genus Agitococcus. The sequence continues at coordinate 2,493 of DDBM01000068.1, forward strand.
CCTTAGTACAAGGTTTGTCTGTTGATGAGCAACAGACCTTGCTACGCGCCCTTAAAAAGCGTCATGTTGACGAAGTGATGGAGAATGCGCCAGAGGAAGATTTGGATCAAGTATTAGCACCAGATTGGCGTGATGGTAGTTATCCTTATCAATTTAAGATGAAGCGTGCTAGTTATGAGCATCAAAAATATAAGTTACAAATAGAGTTACTAAAGTTTCAAGCGTGGGTCAAAGAGACAGGGCAGCGCATTGTAATTTTGTTTGAAGGTCGTGATGCAGCAGGTAAAGGCGGCACCATTAAACGATTTATTGAACACCTAAATCCACGTGGAGCGCACATTGTGGCACTCGAAAAGCCAAACGAACAAGAACGGGGTCAATGGTATTTTCAACGTTATACGCAGCATTTACCAACCAGTGGCGAAATCGTTTTGTTTGATCGTTCGTGGTATAACCGTGCAGGCGTTGAGCGAGTCATGGGCTTTTGCAACGAGCAAGAGTACACCGAGTTTATGCGCCAGTGTCCTGAGTTTGAGCGTAATTTAGTGCGTAGCGGTATTCATTTAATAAAGTTTTGGTTTTCGGTTAGTCGTTCAGAACAGCGT
>DDBM01000043.1 GCA_002333125.1 Moraxellaceae bacterium UBA2032
AGCTACGAAAGAATCGTTCAGTCGGTGCATTATCCCAACAGTTACCTTTACGACTCATGCTTTGCTCCATGCCCATTATCGCTAAATGCTCACGGTATTCTTTACTCGCATACTGGCTACCACAGTAACCGCAGTAATTAGTCAGTAGGCTGCTGACTAATTACCATATTCGTCAGTTATTTTTAAATAACACTTGGATTACCGTTTGCTAAACTTACTCATTAATTTATAACCTACATTTAACACAGTGTCGTAATGGTTAGGTAATAAACGTTGAATAACATCTAAGGCTTTAGCATCTTTGCCAATTAACAAACGTTTTTGATTGTTTTCAATGGCGCGAACAATTTGCCGTGCTGCTTCTTCGGCGGTGGTAGCGGCAAGTCTGTCAAAGTCGGCAGCGAGTTTTTTAACGTCAGCTACTCTTCCAAACATATCATTATGCACCCGCGCATTACGGGCAATATTGGTTTTAATGCCACCAGGGTGAACACAGGTTACATGAATATTGCTGCCATTTAACTCTTGACGTAAGGCTTCGGTAAAGCCTTTAACAGCAAATTTACTGGCGTTATAAGCCGATTGTGATGGCACGCCAATAATGCCAAAAATGCTCGAAATATTCACAATATGAGCATCTTTTTGTTGGCGTAGTTGGGGCAAAAAGGCTTCACAGCCGTTAACTACGCCCCAAAAGTTAATATTAAGTACCCACTCAAAATCTTTTCTATCCATGCCTTCGACATTTTGTGATAAGGCCACGCCCGCATTGTTAATAATCACACTGGCATTACCTAAAGCCCGTGCTACGTTATCGGCAAAAGTTCCAAAGGCTTCACGTTTAGACACATCAACTGCTGCGCTATACACTTTTACGCCATGCGCTGAGGCAATCTCTACCGTTTTTTGTAAATTGGTTTCGTTAATATCGCATAATGCTAATTGCGCGCCTTGTGCTGCAAGCTGTAATGCCAATGCGCGGCCAATACCTGAGCCTGCGCCAGTAACTACAACAATTTTACCCTCAAGATTTTTCATGTTTAGCCTCTTTATTAAGTTGTGAAAAATTTAGTTCTTATGATTACGCCAATCTAGTTAAGTAACAAAGTTTTGTTTAAAAAGCGAGTACCAACGTCCTAAAAATGTGTATTTGTTAAATTAAATACAACAACAGTGCTTCATTTATGTATTTAAGTCATAAAGAAATTTTTAGTTAGTCGCTTTTAAGTAGTGAGATACAGGCAGAATGTGTAAAATACGCCGCGTAAAATTTATTAACAATTTAGTGTGGTCGATACTCGATTAGCTAAATTTTTTGGAGGTCTTATGGGACACAAAACCGCACTGTATGAACAACATCTTGCGCTTAATGCACGTATAGTCGATTTTGGTGGCTGGGATATGCCTGTTCAATATACCTCCGTGCTGGCCGAACATCATGCGGTGCGCCGTAGCGTAGGTATGTTTGATGTGTCACACATGACCTTTTTAGAATTAACGGGCCCTGATGCGGTGCCGTATTTACAGCGTTTATTGGCCAACGATGTTGCCCGTCTAAAAACGGCGGGTAAAGCTTTATATTCGGGGATGTTAAATGAGCAAGGTGGCGTGATTGATGATTTAATTGTGTATGCACCCACCACACAACAGCCCGATGTCTGGCGTGTGATAGTAAACTGTGGCACTCACGACAAAGACTTAGCGTGGATGCAAGCCCAAGCAGCGAGCTTTCGTATTAGTTTAAAAGAGCGCACTGATTTAGCGATGTTGGCGATACAAGGGCCACAAGCGTATCGTGTGGTGAGTGATGTCTTGGGTGATGAAGCAGGGGCGATTATTCAAGCTTTAAAAGTGTTTCAAGGCCGCGAACATAACGATTGGTTTATTGCGCGTACAGGTTATACAGGCGAAGAAGGCTTAGAGATTTTGGTACCACAAGCAAAAGTAGCCGAGTTTTGGCAGCAATTACTTGCGGCTGGTGTATTGCCATGCGGGTTGGCGGCGCGTGATACCTTGCGTTTAGAAGCAGGGATGAACTTGTATGGCAATGAAATGACCGATGAGGTATCACCACTAGTGGCCAATATGGCGTGGACGATTGCATGGGAACATGATTTTATTGGTAAAACTGCGTTATTAGCCCAAAAAGAAGCAGGCGTAAAACAGCAATTAGTCGGTTTAGTATTACAAGATAAAGGCGTATTACGCTCGCATCAAAAAGTGATTGTTGATGGCATAGGTGAGGGTGAAACTACCTCAGGTACGTTCTCGCCCACGATGGAAAAATCCATTGCTTTTGCCCGTGTCCCTGTGGGTGATTTTAGCCAAGTATGGGTCGAAATTCGCGGCAAACGCTTAGCGGCAAGCGTGGTTAAGCCACCGTTTGTGCGTTTAGGTAAAGTGTTAGTTTAATCTGTATTTNNAACCCCACCCTGACCCTCCCCTTAATAAAGGGAGGGAAGTTTTTAATTGTATAGATAGAGTGAGATAAACATGAGCAGTACCCCAATTGAATTAAAATACGCAACCAGCCATGAATGGGTGCGTTTAGAAGGCGATATCGCAATCGTAGGTATTACAGACCACGCCCAAGAAGCCTTAGGTGATTTAGTGTTTGTGGAATTACCAGACCTAGGCGACACCGTAAATGCAGGTGATGAAGCAGGTGTGGTTGAGTCTGTTAAAGCAGCATCTGACATTTACGCACCTGTATCGGGCGAAGTCATTGAACTTAATCCTGCCTTAGAAGATACCCCAGAGTTAATCAACACAGACCCATACGGCGAAGGTTGGATGTACAAAATTCGCGTATCCGACATGACAGAGTTAGACGACTTGTTGTCTGCTGATGAGTATGACGAGCAAGTTGCTACTGAGCATTGATTCAAGCCTCATGCTCTCTCGCCCCTTTGGGGAGAGGGCTGGGGTGAGGGGATAATAACCCCACCCTAACCCTCCCCCTCGATTAGGGGAGGGAATATGTTATTTTATCCGTTCTTTATTTGTAGGGTGGGTTGTTAACCTGCCGCTTATCTGAGCAAAAATCCCATGCCATTTACCCCGCATACCGAATCCGATATACGCGCCATGCTCGACACCATGGGTGTTGATAGTGTGAGCGCGTTGTTTGATGAAATTCCCGCCCATTTGCGTTGCCAACCTTTAATGGCCGTGCCAGAGGGTTTGAGCGAGATGGACGCTTTACGCGTGATGCAGGAACGCAGCCAACAAGATGCAGGTGCATTATGTTTTATTGGTGCAGGGGCGTATGAGCATCATATTCCTGCGGTGGTATGGGATATTGTTGCTCGTGGTGAATTTATGACCGCGTACACACCGTATCAAGCCGAAGCATCACAAGGTACTTTGCAGGTTATTTACGAATTTCAAAGTATGATGGCTCACATTACAGGCATGGACGTATGTAATGCCTCGGTCTATGACGGGGCATCGGGTTTGGCCGAAGCGGTGTTAATGGCGATTCGTGCTCATAAAAAATCCAAATCTAAGCGTATTTTAATGCCTAAAACGGTGTCGCCTTTATACCGTAGTGCGGTAAAAGCGATTGTTGAAATGCAAGGCATAGAATTGGTCGAGCTAGACTATCAACAAGATAGCGGAGCTATTAATCCAGCCAGTTTAGACGCTTATAGTGGCCAAGATTATGCGGCTTTGGTGATTCCGTATCCTAACTTTCTTGGGGTAATGGAAGAGGTTGATACGCTAACCCGTTGGGCCGAAGCCAATAATATTTTAATTATTGCCGTGGTCAATCCAATGGCGTTATCGGTACTTGCACCACCTAGCGATTGGGGCAACAAAGGTGCAGATATTGTGGTAGGTGAAGGTCAGCCTTTTGGTATTCCTTTGTCGTCGGGTGGGCCTTATGTGGGTTTCTTGTGCTGTAAGCAAGAACATGTGCGCCAAATGCCTGGCCGTATTATTGGCCGTACTGTTGATTTAGAAGGCAAAGAAGGTTTTACCTTAACCTTACAAGCGCGTGAGCAACATATTCGTCGTGCCAAAGCAACGTCTAATATTTGTACCAACCAAGGCTTAGCAATGACTGCGGCAACCATTTATTTGAGTTTGATGGGGGCAGAAGGTTTAGAGCGTGTATCGTTGGCTTCACATCACAATATTGGTCAATTAACCCAACAAGTTAGCACTATTGCAGGTGTAAAAGTCGCCTTTACAGGTGCGGTATTCCACGAAGTGGTGTTGCAACTTAATAAGCCTGTTGCGCCTGTTTTGGCAAAAATGGCTCAGTTAGGTGTGTTAGGTGGTTTAGATTTAAGTCCTTATTATCCTGAGTTAGGTAATGCTTTGTTGGTTTGCACCACCGAAACCAAAAATGCCACTGATTTAAACCGTTTTAGCCAAGTTTTAGCCCAAGCACTTGCGGAGTAAATAACATGACCTTAATTTTTGAACGTTCGCAAGAAGGTCGCCGCGCTACTGCTCAAGCACCTTTAGTGCGTCAACAAAACACCTTGCCCGAAGGTTTTCGTCGTAAAAATCGTGCCTTATTACCCCAAGTATCTGAGTTACAAGTGGTGCGTCATTACACCAATTTGTCGCGCAAAAACTTTAGTATTGATACTCAGTTTTATCCGCTTGGCTCTTNNCGCACACAAAGGCGCAATGATGGCAGGCTTTTTGGGTCGTCATCCTTTAGCGCCTGTGAGTCATTCGCAAGGCTATTTAGCGTGTATGTATGACTTACAAGAAGTGCTTAAAGAAGTGACAGGTATGAAAGGTGTGTCCTTAATTCCTGCGGCAGGCGCACAAGGTGAGTTTGCTGGCGTGGCAATGATTCGTGCTTATCACTTAGCGCGTAATGACATTGAACGTACCGAGATGTTGATTCCTGCGGCAGCGCATGGCACAAACCCAGCAACAGCCGTCATGTGTGGCTACAAAGTGCGCGAAATTCCTGTGTTAGCCAATGGTGATGTGGACGTAGAAGCCCTTAAACTGGCTGTAGGGTCACAAACCGCTGGCTTGATGATGACTAATCCATCAACCTGTGGTGTATTTGAACAACAAATTGATTTGATAGCCAAAATTGTTCACGAAGCAGGGGGCTTGTTGTATTACGATGGGGCAAACCTTAACGCTATTTTAGGTAAAGTCAGACCGGGTGACATGGGTTTTGATGTGTTACACATGAATTTGCATAAAACCTTTGCTACGCCACATGGTGGCGGTGGGCCGGGTGCGGGTCCTGTGGGTGTAGGCGAGCGTTTATTGCCCTTTTTGCCNNCGTGAAGGTTTGCATCGTGTGGGTGAATACTCCACCTTAAACGCCAACTATTTAATGCACAAATTAGCACAAGCAGGCTTTCAGTTAGCTTATCCTGAGCGTCGTGCTTCGCATGAGTTTATTATTAGCTTTGCCAAAGAAGCCAAAACTTTGGGTGTAACGGCGATGGATATTGCCAAGCGTTTATTGGATTATGGTTTTCATGCGCCAACAACCTACTTTCCGTTGTTAGTGCCTGAGTGTTTCTTGATTGAGCCTACCGAAACCGAAGCCAAAGACGAACTCGATAATTTTGCCACCGCGTTAACTCAAATTTTGGAAGAAGCGAAAAACGATCCAGAATTGGTCAAAGGTGCGCCACATAGCTTACCTGTTCGCCGTTTGGATGATGTAAAAGCTGCGCGTGAGTTAGACTTAGTTTGGCAGCCTAAAGCGGAATAGTGCTTGCATTTAGGTGAAAAGGCGCAGGATTGCGCCTTTTTTTCTGATAGTTAAGCTTTTATTTTATATAGCATACCTTTTGTTTTTGCGATGGGTATTTCAGGGATGGTGTGGTGCAATTGTTTGAGGCAGGATACCGAGTTTTGCACCACAAATGGTTTTGCTTACTTTTGCCTAAACAAAAGTGAGGCCTGCGGCAGGCAAAAATAAGTTGAGCTAACACTAATTTTATGTGTTTATTTTAATAAACATACATTTATACGTAGGTAAAAATGAAAACTCTCTCCCTTAAAAAATATGAAGACCGCCGCCTCCGCGAAGGCCATTTGTGGATTTACTCCAACGAAGTCGATACCGCCAAAACGCCTCTCAAAACTTTAGAAGCAGGTGAGCAAGTTATTATTGAAGATGTTACAGGTAAAAAACTTGGTATTGCCACGGTTAGTCCTAACTCTTTAATTTGTGCGCGTTTAGTGAGCCGTGACGTTAAACATCCCTTAGATAAATCCTTAATTGTTTACAAATTAAATCAAGCACTCAGCTTGCGTGAGCGTTTTTATGATGAGCCGTATTATCGTTTAGTGTATGGCGATAGTGACGGCTTATGCGGTTT
>DDBM01000196.1:0-264 GCA_002333125.1 Moraxellaceae bacterium UBA2032
ACTTCTTCACAAACAGTTTGCCGTTGCGATAATCAAACTCTAATTTGTACCCAATTTTTTGAATACCGATGGTTTGACCAGACATCATTGAAACCAGCTCACCGTATCCCAATACATTCTTGCCAACGACCTTTATCTCTTGCTGATAAAAAGCGGAACTCATATTTTTTGATTTTATGTCTGCGGCTTCGGCCTTCATCTTTCCTTGCATGACATTAAAGCCAACGGGATCCATGAATTTCAAAACTTCTGCAAACTGACCTT
>DDBM01000196.1:367-3238 GCA_002333125.1 Moraxellaceae bacterium UBA2032
ATAGTATCTTTCATCTTCCTACATACTCTCTAATGCTACTTGGGTACGTTTCTGACAGCCAACCGCTTGGAAAGTACCAATAAGCCATCTGCAAGATCATTCCTTTACTGCCATTAGCTTTTAATTTGTTGTATGTTTTGGCCGTAAAATAAGCCAAAACAATTCCACCAATAAAACTAATCAAACCGAAAATTCCAATGACACCAACAAACAAAACAGCCGTGTCCGCTTCAAAAAACAAAATCAAAGCAGGATCATCCAGCGTTTTTGGAATTTTAAAATTTTCACTCATGATGAATAACCAGATAGCGTCTTAAGAATTATTAATGTGCTTGATGTATTGAGAAAGTTTTTGAGATATGGCGAGGTAAAATTGATTTTTTCCTCGCCAAAATTAATACAGCTTAGAGCATTGCGCCAGTGAAGAATGCTGCAATGATTTGTGGGGACAACATACCGAAAATAGCGATACCAGCACCAGTAGCGGCAAGTAAGATTTTACCGTTGATAGCAGCAGTACCAGCACCGATAATGCCGCCTAATAAACAGATACCGCGTGTCAAGTTACCAGTAGCAGCATTCGAGAAGAATGTGAACAATGGCAAAAATGCAGTATCAGCAGCAGCAGCCATAGCTGGGTTTGCCAATGCGCCACATACAAGCAAAACTAAAGCAGAAGCGATGCGATGTTGATGAGCAACAGTTTGAACAGCAACGGCAGTTTTAGCGACAGTAGTCATGGTGTTTTTCCTTAAAGTTTAAAATCGAGGGGTTAATAAAATCTCAGCCACCCTCATTTATGCCGAGACTGTTCTTCAATATAAATCTCAACTCTTCTGTTCAAAGATCTTGATTTATCATTATCATTAGGCATTATAAAACAACACTCTCCAAAACCATTTGTTTCTAACAGGTTAGGAATAATGCCAGTTTGTATTAAAAATTTTTTCACTGAATCAGCTCTTTCTTGAGCTAAATTTTTATTATAATCACCAGTTCCGATATCATCGGTATATCCACTTAATACAACACGATTACCAGATAACATAGGCAAGTAAGCAATCAATTTCACTTTCGCTGCATTAGTTAAAACACTCTTATTAAAATCAAAAAAAATATTATCAAGATGCCTTGGTTTAATTTCTTCAATAACCACCCGATCCTCTACTTGCTCCACAACAGCAAATGAAACAGGCGTTTTCTTAGTCACACTAGGGCAAGCCCAATTGTTATTTGTTCCTAACTCGCAGAAAACAAGATCATCTCTTTGTTTTGAATTAACATCTAAAACAACCAAATCAATTTTTTTATTACTTCCAGATTCATTCTGTTTGAGTACGCTGCAACCGTTCAATCCTACGATAGACATCACTAGAATAGTTACTGCGCCTTTCTTCGCGTCGATTGCTCTTACCCAGTCCTGTGTGATACGCGCCAATTGCATTCCAGTTGTATCCTAGTTTTTGTACTGATTGAGCCAATATCCAAGCACCCACATGAATATTGGTACATGGATCCCTAAGCATCTCTCTTGTTATTCCAAACTCTTTTAGAGCTGGTAACCAAGATGAATTAACTTGCATCAAACCTATATCTTGAGTTCCATTCTTGTTGAATCCTATAGCACTTGGATTCAATGAACTTTCTTTCGATGCAATTGCGTATAAAAGATGTGGGTTAACTGAGTACCGACTAGCCGCAGTGTACCAACAATTCTCATCAGCATTTACAGCTTGAATTATACAAACGCCCGTTAAGATAAAGTTAGATAATTGTCTAACAATGTCACCTTTGTTCATTGAAAATTAACTTCCTTTATACTGCGCGAATTCTAACATCTTTTTTTTAGTATAAATACTCTAAAGAAAAATCTATCTACTGGATCACAATACGCAAAAAAAACCAAGCTATTGCTTGGTTTTTTAACTCATAAATGATTTTTTTTATCAATTTAAAATTTCACTATTCGTTTCTATCATCTTCATAGAATTCCGACATTTCATCGAGGTGCTCTTTAGAAAATATTTCGATCTTTTCCAACTGCACTTTGATTGCAGCTAACATCACGCCCTTGTCTGCCAAACGCCTGACATAACCTAAAGCTTTAGGGATTTCAGGCATTCCTTCTTTTGTCCCTCTCATCCTCTTCCATTCTTCCTTTATAAGACTGGCGGCACTTTTAACTTGCTCACGCACCCCTCCAAAACTAGGACTTCTATACAGGTTGTAAATTACCTGTCGAAGTTGCTCATCGTTTTTGGTTCTTATCGCATTCACTATATTATGTCGCAAGGCATCATAAGAAACTCGTGTATATCGCCATGACCATCTGGGCTTTGTGTCAAACGTGCTAGGGATTCTCAACAGTACATAATTCGTAATTTTGATTCTCTCTTTTTCATTTTTCGGATCACGCCACTTTTCATCTAATCCCACACCTTCTTTGAGCTTCCCGTTGGTCAGTAATAAAATCCAGTGTAAATCTAGATTGCCTTTATTGGGATGCCAAAAGTATAGCTTTGCTGTTGCAAAGCCATCTTTTCTTTTTCTTATCCCCTGCAAGGCATTCAAATCACATTCATAACGCAGTCTCATCTTTGAAGCAAAGAATCCTGCCTTAGATACAGGGATCGTGCCTTGTATATAGCGTATTGAGCCTTTAGACACGGCATCTGATATGCGTTGCATGAAAACCGTTTTTTTCGTGAAAACAAACGGATTTGATGGACGTTCCATAAACATAATTACCTATAGGCTATTCATCTGTATAAAAATCGTACACTTGCCGACAGGCAAGTGAGAAAAATAAAAATACAGCAATGAAATTTAATGTAAAGGGAATTTAAGATCTTGTGTATATGTAATGTATTG
>DDBM01000026.1 GCA_002333125.1 Moraxellaceae bacterium UBA2032
TTTGTTCTGACCACGCAAATAACTCTAATAAAGACAGTGAATCGAGGCCATGACGCGCCTTAAAGTCATCTTCGGCACTTAATTGTGCATAACGATTCCACGGACAAATTAACTGGCAATCATCACACCCAAAAACCCGATTACCAATTAAGGGGCGCAACTCTGGAGCAATTATGCCTTTATGTTCAATGGTTAAATAAGCAATACATAAACGTGCATCTAACTCATAAGGGGCAACAATGGCCTGTGTGGGGCAAACGGTAATACAGGCTTGGCACGAGCCACAATGATTACTCACGGCTTGGTCGGCAATTAACGGCAAGTCAGTAAAAAGCTCACCCAAAAAAAAGAAAGACCCTGCTTGTTTGTTAATTAACATGGTGTTTTTGCCAATCCAGCCCAAACCTGCTTGCTCGGCAATGGCGCGTTCAAGCACAGGCGCAGAGTCCACAAAAGCTCTATAACCCATGTGGCCAACTTCTTGACTGATTTTTTGAGCAAATTTTTGCAAGCGTTTACGCAAGGTTTTATGATAGTCACGCCCTAACGCATAACGCGCAATCACGCCTTGCTGTGGGTAATGTGGCACCGAGCGTGGCGCAGGCTTTTGCGTTAAATAATCCATACGCACACTAATAATCGCTTTGGTATTTGGCTCTAATAATTCTGGCTGCCAGCGTTTTGCACCATGTACCGCCATATAATTTAAATCACCATGAAAGCCTTTATTAAGCCAATTTTGCAAATGTTGTCCGTGTTTGCCTAAATCAACACCGCTAATACCCACTTGCCCAAAACCAAATTCGAGTCCCCATGTTTTAATTTTGGCACTTAGTTGGCTCATCTCATCATAATGGGGAATTTTTTGCATATTTTTTACAGTGTCTCGTTATACTTGATTCATTATACCGTGGTCATTTATGGAAGGAAGATATGTCGTATCCTATTTATACTAGTCAGCAAATACGTCAACTAGAGCAAGCCTTATTTGATTCAGGGATAGTTAGCCATGAATTAATGTTTAAGGCAGGAAAAGCTGCTTTTTCGATACTGCAACAACAATGGCCACAAGCCAAAAAAATAGTCGTGTTATGTGGTGCAGGTAACAACGGTGGCGATGGTTATGTGGTGGCGTATTTAGCACAACAAGCAGGTTATTTGGTTGAAGTATTTTATACCGCGCCGCCCAAAACAACCGATGCCCAAAAAATGATGCAGCAGACGCAAGACGCAGGTGTAACTATTGAGGCGTGGCATAATCACGATTTAAGGGCTGATGTGATTGTTGATGCCTTATTTGGTATAGGTTTAAGTGCGGCTATTACAGGTGTAGCCGAGCAAATGATAACTGCGGCCAATCAAAGTTGTGTGCCTATATTAGCTATTGATGTGCCGTCTGGCGTTAATGCCGATACAGGCACAGTACAAGGCGTTGCTATACAAGCACACACAACGGTGTGTTTTATTGCCTATAAATTGGGCTTGTTAACGGGCGATGGCAGTAGTTATGTAGGGCAAATTATTCTGCAAACATTAAATACAAGCCCTGAATTTTATACACTCCCAAATATAGTTAATTATTATCATAAAAATAAATTAAACTTTGCTGCGCGTGCTAAAAATAGTCACAAAGGGGATTTTGGACATGTGTTAGTCATTGGGGGCGATGAAGGCATGGGCGGCGCGGCAATGATGGCAGCCGAGGCCGCTTTGCGTTCGGGTGCAGGGCGCGTGACGGTAGCCACTCACCCTAATCATGTTGCGCCTTTGTTGGCACGTTGCCCCGAAATTATGGTGCAAGGCGTGTTACACCCCGAACAGTTGCAACCGTTATTAGCCACCGCTACCGTGATTGTGATTGGTATGGGTTTAGGCCGACACGCATGGGGGCAGCGTTTATGGTTAGCTGTGCAAGATTGTGAGCAACCCTTAATTGTAGATGCTGATGCCTTATATTGGTTGGCCAAGCAGCCTCACACCAACGCAAATTGGGTATTAACACCCCACGCAGGCGAGGCAGGGCGATTATTAAACACAAATAACCAATCTATACAGGCGCAACGCTTGGTGAGTGTGCAACAATTAGTTGCTACTTATGGCGGCATTGCTTTATTAAAGGGTGCAGGCTCTTTAGTGGCCAATAAAAACAGCGTTAATTTGTGTCCTTATGGTAACGCAGGCATGGCAACCGCAGGCATGGGCGATACACTAGCGGGTATAATGGCAGGTTTAACAGCACAGTTTGGTTTAAGTTTGCATACCGTGACTCAAGCGGTAGTGGCTCACGCTTTAGCAGGAGATGCCGCCGCCCAAGCAGGTGAACGCGGTTTATTAGCCACTGATTTATTAACGCCATTACGTGCCCTGTTAAATAATAGAGAGACTCAGTAATGACTCAGCAATACTTTATTGATAACGAACAGCAACAATTAGCCTTTGGGGCTAAGTTAGCCAAAGCAGTCAGTCAAGGCATGGTTATTTATTTGGAAGGCGACTTAGGCGCAGGAAAAACCACCTTAACCAGAGGCTTTTTGCAGGGCTTAGGCTACAAAGGCAATGTCAAAAGTCCGACTTATACTCTAGTAGAAAACTACGAATTTGAATCGCTCATGGTGTATCATTTTGATTTGTACCGTTTGCAAGACCCAGAAGAGTTAGAGCTATTGGGTATACGCGATTATTTTAATGCCCAAAGTATTGTGTTGGTCGAATGGCCAAGTAAAGGTCAACCGCTACTTGCAACACCTGATTTGTCTATCAATATTGAGGTTTTGGCACAAGGTCGTGCTGTAGGCTTGACGGCACATAGTGCAAAAGGCCATGTAGTGCTTGAGGCAATAGCCTAAATTATTAGTATTTCGTCCTTTATATTTCTTGTAGTTAATCGTGTTTATGAAAAAATTTGTTAAGTCTTTGGTGTTTAGTTTAGGTTTGAGTATTGCGGCTGTTAATACGTGGGCGGCTTCTATTACGGCTGTGCGTTCTTGGCGCGCGCCTGATAATACCCGTATCGTGCTAGATTTATCGGAGCAAGTGTTATATCGACAAGTTAATACCAATAATAGTAAACAAATTATCATCGAGTTAGATAACACTGATACCGCCGTTTCAACCTTAAGCCTGCCTAGCCGTATTGGTTTGGTTCAAAATGTATTGTTAGAAAGTATGGGTAGTAAACAGCGTTTAATTATTAATTTAAGTGATGAAGTTAAGCCTAAAGTGTTTATGTTGGCAGCTAACGAAAAATTGAGTCCGCGTTTAGTGATTGATTTATACGATAAAGTTGTGATGCAAGCCGTGAGTACGCCTGTGTTAGATGATGACTCTTCAAATCAAAGTAATAATGATGGCCGACCTATTATTGTGGTGGTCGATGCAGGGCATGGTGGCGAAGACTCAGGCGCGATTGGTGCAACAGGAAACTATGAAAAACACGTTACTTTAGCCATTGCTAAAAAATTGGTGGCGATTTTTCGTAAAGAAGAGGGCTTTAAAGCCTATTTAACGCGTGATGGTGATTATTTTATTCCTTTGGTAGAGCGGCGCAAAATTGCACGTAATCGTTATAAAGCCGATATTTTTATTAGTGTACATGCCGATGCCGCGTTGTCGCCTTTGGCTAAAGGTGCATCGGTGTTTGCCTTGTCACGTAAAGGTGGTAATGCTGCCACATCACGTTTTGCTCAGGCAATGGCAGACCGCGAAAACAAATCTGACTTAATTGGTGGTGTAGATAGTACTAGTATAAGTAAAGACAGCCAGTTAACTAATATTTTGGCAGATATGGTGGTAGAAGGCTCGATGGCTCATGGTTTAAACATGGGGGCATTAATTTTAAAAGAGTTAGGTGGCTTAACCAAGTTACATTCTAGGCATGTTGAACAAGCAGGTTTTGCGGTACTTAAAGAAGCGGGCATGATTTCGGTATTGGTCGAAACGGGTTTTATTACCAGTCCTGACGAAGAAAAAAATCTCACGGATAATGATTATCAGCAAAAAATGGCACAAACCATTTTTGATGGGGTACATAGTTTTGCTAGCAGCTATCCTATTCCTAAAAGTTATTTTGCATGGAGCAAAGAGCAGCGCACGAGCAAACAAAAAAAACGTGCTTTAGCAGAAGTAGGTGCACCGCCGCCTAAAGTGGTAAATGCCGCCGAAAAACTAATTGATAAACCTATCGAAAAACCAATTGAGAAGCCTGTTGCAGTTAGCTTTAAACCCGATAATGTGGCGTTAATTGCTTCTTTTGCTCAAAACAAGTCACCAACCGTTGTTAATACTAAGCCCGAAGTAGCTGTAGTTAAAGCCGAGCCTTTACCTCCTAAAACAGTGCCAACGGTAAAAGCGACTTTGCCAACCTCTTTAGATGATTTTATGGCAGATGCTAATGCCGTCAAAAAAGCTCCGCCAGTTACACCAAAATCAGCACCAAAAATCGTTGCGCCAGTTGTTAAAACTAAAACCACAGAGGCTATGCCTAGCACTTATACCGTTAAAAAAGGCGATACCTTAAGTGCGATTAGTGTGCGTTATCAATTAAATCCAGACGATGTTAAAAAGTGGAATAATTTAAGCTCAGATAACGTCATGTTAGGCCAAACGCTAACATTAAAAGAACCTGTATTGGTTGCTAAAGTGCAAACACCGCCACCAACCCAAAAGCTAATTAGCCACAAAGTTAAATCAGGTGATAGTTTGTCGGCGATTGCGGTAAAATATGGCGTATCGATGCAAGCACTACGTGATGCAAATCATCTCAAGGACGATAATGTGTTGTTAGATACCACGTTAAAGATTCCTAAACCATGATAAAACGCATTCAATTATTAGACACTCAATTAGCTAATCAAATTGCTGCAGGTGAGGTTGTTGAACGTCCTGCCTCAGTGGTTAAAGAGTTGCTCGAAAATGCCATTGATTCGGGTGCAACACAAATAGATATTACCATTGAAGAAGGTGGCATTAGGCTGTTGCAAGTGCGAGACAACGGTAGTGGTATTTATCCTGATGATTTGCCTTTAGCCTTAGCACGTCATGCCACCAGTAAAATACGTGGTTTAGATGACTTAGATGCAGTGGCTAGTTTGGGTTTTAGAGGTGAGGCATTGGCTTCTATTGCGTCGGTGTCTAGGTTAAGTTTAACGTCAAGCCACACCCAGGCAGGCATGGGCTGGTGTGTACAGAGTGAAGGCCGTGATATGAACGCCACGGTGACACCCGCAAGTCACCCTCAAGGCACAACCGTTACTGTGCGTGATATTTTTTTTAACACCCCTGCGCGTCGTAAATTTTTAAAGTCTGCAGCTACCGAATTTGGCCATATAGAAGAAGTCGTTAAACGCCTGAGTTTGGTGAATTTTGAAGTGGGTTTTCAGTTACAACACAATGGTAGTAAGCGTTGGCATTTTAAACCTGCCTTTAATGATGCCGATAAATTACGCCGTGTTAGTACCTTGTGTGGCCAAAGTTTTTTAGAAGCAGCGATTCCTATTGATGTAGAAGTGACAGGTTTACAGCTTTACGGTTGGTTGGGCAGCCCTAGCATGGCGCGTGGTCAAGCCGATATGCAGTATTTTTATGTCAATGGGCGCGTGGTGCGTGACAAAGTGGTGAGCCATGCCATTCGCACGGCGTATCGTGATGTATTAGCACCTAATCGTCATCCTGCCTTTGTGTTGTTTTTAGAGTTAGACCCTTCCTCTGTCGATGTGAATGTTCATCCCACTAAGCATGAAGTAAGATTTAGAGAGCAACGATGGGTGCATGAGTTTTTAGCGCGTTCGATTCATAAAGGCTTAGCAGAGCTTAAAACAGAACAGTCAATAAGCCTACCTCAAACAGAGGTTACGCCACAAAGTTATCCGTTAAGTCAACAAAATCCCTTAGTGTTACCCTCTAATCAAGGGGCTTCTAGTTATTCATCTAATTTTTCTCGTCCAAATTATCAGCAGGGCATAACTCAAGAAGCCTTAGCTGAGTATTTGTCACCACTGCGTGAAACCTTGCCTACGCCCACGATGCCAACGGTGGCTACACCTGATATTCCGCCCTTAGGTTATGCATTAGCGCAATTACATGGCATTTATGTGTTGGCACAAAATACCCAAGGTTTAATTGTGGTTGATATGCACGCCGCCCATGAACGCTTGATGTATGAACGCCTCAAAGGTGCATGGCAAGTGGGGCGTTTAGCCTCGCAGCCTTTATTATTAGCACAAACGGTCGCAGTAAGTCGTGGTGAGGCCGAGTTAGCCGAGCAAGCCAAAACATGGTTTGCGCAATTAGGCTTTGATATAGACCGTTTAGGTGAAGAAGCGGTGGCGGTACGTGCTATTCCTGCCTTATTACACAAAGCCGATTTGTCGGCTTTAGTACGTGATGTCTTGGCTGACTTTAAAGTACATGGCCAATCGCAGCGTATTGAAGAAGCGATTAATGACTTGTTTTCGAGTATGGCGTGTCATGGCGCAGTTCGTGCCAATCGAGCATTGTCTTTACCCGAAATGAATGCCTTATTACGTGAAATGGAAAGCACCGAATTTAGCAGTCAATGTAATCATGGCCGTCCTACATGGAAACAATTTAGTTTGGCTGATCTAGATAAGTTATTTTGGCGAGGACGTTAAGCCCTATGCAAGCAATTTTTATTTTATTGTTGTTTCAGTTAGCGGGTGAAGTTGTGGTGCGTAGTAGCCATTTACCCTTATCGGGCGGTATTATGGGCATGATATTACTGTTTGTGTTTTTGCTCGTTCATGGCCGTGTCCCCGAAAGTCTTTCGTTTTTTAGCTCTAAATTTTTGCAGCATTTAGCACTATATTTATTACCTGTGTCAGCTGGAGTGATTACCTTAGTGCCTTTATTTAAAAAGGAAGGCATCTTAATTATGGTGGTCATGGTGTTATCAACCGTGATTCCTTTAGTTGTGTGTGCATGGTGCTTAGATAAGTTGCTGAGCAAAAAGAGATTAGGTTAATGAGCAATATTCTTAGTACACCCTTAGTATGGATGGTACTCACGCTCAGTGCATACGAAGCAGGTTTTTGGCTGCATAAAAAACTTAAAGAACCCGTATTTATTCCTCCCATGTTATTGTCTTTGATAATTTTAATTGGTGTGTTACTCGCGGCAGATGTGAATTATCAACAATATTTTGAAGGCAATGCCTTTATACATTTTTTATTAGGTACATCAACTGTGGCCTTAGCTGTGCCCTTGTATCAATCTTTGTCGCGTCTTAAAGCCGCAGCTGTGCCGTTAATGTTGGTTTTAGTGTTAGGTTCGTTGTTGGGGGCAGGCGTGGCCTTGGCTTTAGCGCATTTTTCGGGATTGTCTCATGGCAGTGTTTTGGCTTTTGCCACACGTGCAGTGACAACACCTATGGCTTTAGGTATTGCTGAGAAAATTCATGCGCCGTTAGCGTTAGCATCAGCCATTGTCATTGTGTCGGGTTTAATAGGGGCGATGGTCGCTGAGCCATTACTAAAATTTGTACGTCATGATATCGCCAAAGGTTTTGCCTTAGGTTTGGCCGCACACGGGGTAGGCACAGCAAGAGCCTTGCAAATTAGCCCAACCGCAGGCGCATTTGCCGCTTTAGGCATGAGCTTAAATGGTATTTTAACGGCCTTATGGTTGCCTATTATAGTAAAATGGACGTTTTCTTGATGCTATACTGGTCACATAGAATTGTGTGGTTTTAGGAGTAAGTAATGATAGCAAAAGATTATCTAACTCAACAAATGACCGAAGCGGAGTATTTAGCCACTGAACCGTATTCAGAATGTAAACGCGAGTATATTGATGGCTATGTGTATGCTATGGCAGGGGCAAAAGTCAGCCATAACTTGATTGTGGGTAATGTACACGGTGAATTAAGAAATTATTTAAAAGGAAAACCTTGTCGTCCTTATATGTCTGATATTAGAGTAAAAACAGGAAAAAACTATTATTATCCTGATGTGTTGGTCGATTGCTCGGATTTAGATGGCAATAGTACCTATAGCACAAGCCCTGTATTGATTGTTGAAGTGTTATCAAAATCAACACGACGTATGGACGAAGTCACCAAACGAGCCGCCTATAAACAAATTATCTCTTTAGAAGAATACGTNNTTGGTTGAGCAAGACATTGCCGAAGTTGAAGTGATACGTCGTGCAACAGGGTGGCAATCAGAAAAATACTTATTAGGCGATAGCTTTTATCTTAAATCAGTTGATTTTACTTTGAGTGTTGAAGCGATATATGAAAACGTCAACAACGAAGATATACAAGAATGGTTAGCCAAAAAAGCACTCGAAGCAGCAGAAAATCGGTTACAACCGCCTAGTTGATAAATCAGGACTTACGCATTCCGCCAAAATTAACGTGTTTTCACCCCCCTCAATCCTCCCTTATTAAGGGGGGAAGCCGTAGGCAGGGGGGGGTAAATGTGAACAAATAAGCGATAACCGCGTAAGTCCTATAAATGATAGTGCGAAAAAAATTGCAAATCACTGCCTAAACGAGTCAAAAGTGCTATCATACGCCAGCCGAGTTATTACTCGGTTTTTTTGTGTCTAAGAGTAAATAAGCATGGTTATGCGTGCCGAAACGTGGTTACTACCCGACGGAATTCAAGATGTATTACCGCACGATGCACTTCGTTTAGAGGCGTTGCGTCGGCGTTTATTAGATTTATTTAGCAGTTGGGGCTACGAGTTAGTTTTTCCTCCTTTAGTCGAATATATCGAATCTTTGTTAACTGGCTCAAGCCATGACCTTGATTTAATGACCTTTAAAATTACCGACCAATTAACAGGGCGGTTAATGGGTGTTCGTGCTGATATTACGCCTCAAGTGGCGCGTTTAGATGCCCATTGTTTGCCGCATAAACACACAGCGCGTTATTGTTATAGCAGTACCGTCTTAAATACTATGCCACAAGCGTTAAGCACGTGTCGTGCGCCAATTCAAATTGGTGCCGAAATTTATGGTTATGCAGGGGTTGCTGCCGACATAGAAATTATTCGTTTAATGCTTACGACCTTGCAACAGGCAGGGCTACAAAAAATACATTTAGATTTAGGCCATGTGGCAATTTTTAGAGAGTTAGCGCAAGCGGCTCAACTGTCTGAAGCCTTAGAAAATCAATTGTTTGAGATTTATCAGCGTAAAAGCTTACCCGAGTTAACCGCATTATTACCTCAATTACCTTATGCTGAATGGTTTTTAGCCTTGGGTGAATTATCGGGTGATGTGAGTGTGATTGCTAAAGCATACGTTGTATTTAGTAGCGCACCGCCTGCCGTATTAAAAGCCTTAGCCGAAATAAAAACAGTGGTTGATGCTTTAAAAGGCGTTGAAAACTTAAGCAGTATTTCTATAGATTTAAGTGAGTTGCGCGGTTATCACTACCATACAGGCTTAGTGTTTGCAGCCTATAGCGCAGGCTCTGCTGCCGAAATTGCTAAAGGTGGCCGTTATGATTGTGTGGGCGAAGCCTTTGGTCGTGCGCGTCCTGCAACGGGTTTTAGTGCCGATTTAAAATCGTTATTAGCTTCTTTTGATACACCAATTGTTGTTAAAAAAGTGCGTGCACCTGTTGGCTCTGGTGTGGCTTTAATGCAAAAAATTGAGCAGTTACGCGCTCAGGGTTATGTGGTTATTCAAATGTTGGCAGGCGATACCAGCACAGCGGTGCAGTTAGGCTGTGAATGGCAATTGGTCTTACATCAATCTGAGTGGCATTTAGAAGCACTGCCACGCTAACGCTTAATTTTTAATGTTTTTAGTTTTATTTATAGGGTTGCAAATAAATGGGTAAGAATGTCGTTGTACTCGGTACGCAATGGGGCGATGAAGGCAAAGGTAAGATTGTAGATTTACTTACCGATAACGCAGCCGCCGTTGTGCGTTTTCAAGGTGGCCATAATGCAGGTCATACCTTAGTCGTCGGTGGCGAAAAAACAGTCTTACACCTCATTCCATCGGGTATTTTGCGTGAAGGGGTGTTGTGTTTAATTGGTAATGGGGTGGTATTAGCCCCCGATGCCTTGTTAAAAGAAATTACTACACTGACTGCTAAAGGCGTACCTGTACGTGAGCGTTTGCGTATTTCGCCTAATTGCCCGTTAATTTTGCCGTATCATTGTGCTTTAGATAAAGCGCGTGAAGCCGCACGTGGCAAAGCCGCGATTGGTACAACAGGTCGTGGTATTGGCCCTGCCTACGAAGACAAAGCCGCGCGTCGTGGTTTACGTTTAGGTGACTTAATTCGTGGTGAAGGGTTTGCCGAAAAACTAGCGGCCGTCATGGAATATCATAACTTTCAGTTGCAGCATTATTACAAAGCTGATCCTGTTGATTATCAACAAACCTTAGACAGTGCCTTAGCATGGGGCGAACAAATTAAAGATTTGGTTGCCGATGTGTCTAGTATTTTGCATGACTTCCGTCGTGCAGGTAAAGACTTAATGTTTGAAGGCGCACAAGGTTCGTTATTAGATATCGACCACGGTACTTATCCTTTTGTGACCTCCTCAAACACCACTGCAGGTGGCACAAGTACAGGTTCGGGTTTTGGGCCTTTGTATTTGGATTATGTGTTAGGTATTACCAAAGCCTATACCACACGTGTCGGTGGTGGGCCATTTCCTACCGAATTAGCTTACGATGCCGTTGCCGATACAGGCGATGAAATTGGTAAGCATTTAGGCATAAAAGGCCATGAGTTTGGTTCAACAACAGGCCGTCAGCGTCGTTGTGGTT
>DDBM01000275.1:0-3810 GCA_002333125.1 Moraxellaceae bacterium UBA2032
TTGGGTCAACCCCTGCATGACCATGACGGTCATAAGCAGCACGTTTGTCGGGATTAGATAAAATTTCGTAGGCCTCGTTGCCTTCTTTAAATTTTTCTTCGGCTTCTTTATTGTCAGGATTACGGTCGGGATGAAATTTCATCGCCAAACGGCGATAGGCCTTTTTGAGTTCTTCGTCGCTTGCCGTTTTAGCTACGCCTAAGACTTCATAATAATCGCGCTTTGCCATTTGGCTGCTCTCCGCTTAAATAACAAACGCCAAAGTCATAGGACTTACGCATTGCGCCGCAATTAACGCGTTTTGTGAGCATAAAGTCATCAAAGATGACGAATATGTAAACAAATAAGCGATAACCGCGTAAGTCCTAAAAAAGTTGGCGTTGGAAAAACTTAAATCCCCTCCCTTTTGTAAGGGGGAGGGTTAGGGTGGGGTTTTAAATAATTACCCCCCTCCCAACCTCCCCCTTGTCAGGAGGAGGAGTTTTAGCTGCTTATTTCTTGTCGCTTACATCTTCAAACTCAGCATCCACTACACCGTCATCGGCTTTGTTGGCACCTGCTGGTTGACCCTCTGCACCACCCTGTTGCTCGGCAGCATACAGTTTTTGCATCAACGGCATAGAAGCTGTGCTTAATGCTTCTGTTTTAGCAGTAATGTCTTCTTTGTCATTGCCTTTTAAGGCATCTTCTAAGTCTTTCATTGCCGCTTCAATCGGGGCTTTTTCGGCTTCGGTTGCTTTTTCGCCTAAGTCTTTTAAAGTTTTGCGAGTCGCATGAACCAAGTTGTCGCCTTGATTACGTGCTTCGACTAATTCACCAAACTTTTTGTCTTCTTCGGCGTTCGCTTCGGCATCACGCACCATTTGTTGAATTTCGTCTTCACTCAAACCAGAGTTAGCTTTAATAACAATGCTTTGCGCTTTGCCTGTGCCTTTATCTTTAGCAGACACATTCAAAATGCCGTTAGCATCAATATCAAAAGTCACTTCGATTTGTGGCAATCCGCGTGGTGCAGGCGGAATATCGCTCAAGTCAAAACGACCCAACATTTTGTTTTGTTGTGCCATTTTGCGCTCACCTTGGAACACTTGAATCGTTACCGCTGTTTGGTTGTCATCAGCAGTCGAAAACACTTGCGATTTTTTGGTAGGAATCGTGGTGTTTTTCTCGATAAGAGCAGTTAATACACCGCCCATTGTTTCGATACCCAAAGTTAATGGGGTCACGTCTAACAACAATACGTCTGTACGGTCGCCCGACAATACCGAACCCTGAATCGCTGCACCCGCAGCAACCGCTTCGTCTGGGTTTACGTCTTTACGTGGCTCTTTACCAAAAAACTCTTTTACCTTTTGTTGCACTAAAGGCATACGTGTTTGGCCACCCACCAAAATCACGTCACCAATTTGGTCAACACTCAAACCTGCATCTTTTAATGCAATTTTACAAGGCGCAATGGTGCGAGCCACTAAATCTTCAACCAAAGACTCTAACTTAGCGCGAGTAACTTTAATGTTTAAATGTTTAGGGCCTGTGTTGTCAGCGGTGATGTACGGTAAGTTAACATCGGTTTGTTGCGCCGAAGACAATTCAATTTTTGCTTTTTCGGCAGCTTCTTTTAAACGCTGCATTGCTAAAGGATCACCTTTAAGGTTGATGCTTTGTTCTTTTTTAAACTCATCAGCCAAGTAATCAATCAACAACATGTCAAAGTCTTCACCACCTAAAAAGGTGTCGCCGTTAGTGGCTAATACTTCAAAAGATTGTTCACCATCAACATCAGCAATATCAATGATGGAAATATCGAATGTACCACCACCCAAGTCATACACCGCAACTTTACGGTCGCCTTCTTTTTTGTCCATACCAAAGGCTAACGCAGCGGCGGTTGGCTCGTTGATAATACGTTTTACGTCTAAGCCTGCAATACGGCCTGCATCTTTTGTGGCTTGACGTTGCGAATCGTTAAAATACGCAGGCACAGTAATAACCGCTTCGGTAACTGGCTCGCCTAAATAATCTTCGGCGGTTTTTTTCATTTTCTTTAACACTTCCGCAGAAATTTGCGGCGGAGCCATACGGTTGCCACGCACCGATACCCAAGCATCGCCGTTATCTGCACCGACGATTTCGTAAGGCACCATGCTGATGTCTTTTTGTACAACATCATCTTTAAATTTACGGCCAATCAAACGCTTGACGGCAAATAAGGTGTTTTTCGGGTTAGTAACGGCTTGGCGCTTTGCACCTGCACCGACCAAAATTTCGTCGTTATCGGCATACGCCACGATGGATGGCGTAGTACGCGCACCTTCGGCATTTTCAATAACTTTAACTTTGTCGCCTTCCATAACAGCTACGCATGAATTGGTTGTACCCAAGTCAATACCAATAATTCTGCCCATTTTCTATTCCTCAAATTGTNNCTTAACAAGCTGTGTTCATGCTTGAGATATGGCGATGACCTTGTTTTTTTCAAGGTCTTTTTTTAAGGCCATGTCTCTTTTTTAATCTCTTACTGAGCCACAACCACCATCGCAGGGCGCATTAAACGACCCGACAAGGTGTAACCCTTTTGAAAAACGGTAACCACGGTATTGGCTGCGTTAGTTTCGTTGGCAGGTTGTGTGGCAACGGCTTGATGAAACTCGGCATTAAACGCCTGACCTGCTGGATCAACCACGTCCACACCAAACTTTTTAAGGGTTTCTAAAAAGACTTTATGGGTTAGCTCTAAACCTTCAATTAAACTTTGATTGGCTTCGTTTTGAGGTGCTGCGGCAACAGCACGCTCTAGGTTATCGACCACTTCAAGCAAACCATTAGCAAATTTTTCTACGCCAAATTTGTGCGCGTTAGTGACTTCACGTTCGGCACGCATTTGAATATTACGAATCTCGGCTTGAGCGCGTAATTGGGTATCTTTTAACTGCGCCTCTAACTCGGCAACTTTTGCGGTAAGTGTTTCTACATCAGTTTCAGTCACTTCTAAAAACTCTTGTAGTTCTTTTTCGGTTTCGGCATCAATTTGACTGGTATCGGGGTTTTGATTTTCGGACATGGTAAGTCTCCACTAATATAAAAATAACCGCATTGCCAAAGGCTTTGATTGTTAGACCTTTATAATGCGCCTTATAAAGTTGCAAATTTAATGGGGTTATTCGCGTAATATTCAAGCCCTGCCCCTATTGCATCTACAAAAAGTCGGGGTATTATCGCGCAAACTTTTTTGATTTGTGTCTCAACCATGCTGACTCACCTTGCGATTAAACAATTTACCCTCGTCGAAAACCTAGAATTAGACATTCAAACAGGCTTTACCGTGATTACGGGCGAGACAGGCGCGGGTAAATCTATTTTGCTTGATGCGCTAGGTTTGTGTTTAGGTGATAAAGCAGATGCACAGTCTGTGCGTCATGGCGCAGATAAAGCCGAACTAATCGCACTATTTGATATTCAACAACAACCCCAAGCCCAAGCATGGCTCAGTGAGCGTGATTTAGTACAAGAAGAATGCAGCTTACGCCGTGTGGTTTATAAAGAAGGCCGCTCTAAAGCATGGATTAATGGCACAGCGGTTACCTTAAGTGAATTAAGGGCGTTAGGTGAGTTATTGATTAACATTCATAGCCAACACGCACAACAAAGCCTACTAAAAAAAGATACCCATCAAAAATTATTAGATAACGTAGGCAGCTTACAATCCTTAGCGCAACAAGTTGCACAGCATTATCAAATATGGCTTGAGGCTAAACAGCAATTACAGCACAGCAAAACCCATCATGCGGCACAACAAGCCCGTTTAGAACT
>DDBM01000275.1:3855-4454 GCA_002333125.1 Moraxellaceae bacterium UBA2032
TGTACTAGTCTTAACTCGGCCTTAATTGATATTAAAGAAAGCAGCAGCGAGTTAAACCATTTTTTGGCATCCCAAGAGCTTGACCCTGCCCGTTTGGCATGGCTCGAAGGCAAAATTGGCGAGGCACAGCGTTTGGCGCGTAAACATAAAACGCTTGCCCCTCAATTACCTGCCTTACAACAGCAATTACAGCAAGAAAAACAACAAACTCAACAAGCCCAAGACCTTAGCACACTCGAACAAGCCGTATTTGAAGCAAAACAAAACTATTTGCACTTAGCCACACAATTAAGCCAACAACGCCAAGGCATTGCACCACAATTAACTGCACAAATTAGCCAGCACTTACGCGCACTGGGTATGCCCAATACACAGGTAGAATATGCGTTTGCTGCCTTAGATAAACCAACGCGTGACGGGCTAGACGATATAGAGTTATTGTTTAGTGCCAACTTAGGCCAAAGTTTGCAAGCCTTGGCCAAAATTGCTTCGGGTGGCGAATTGTCACGTTTTGCCTTGGCAGTACAAGTGATTCAGGCGCAACACAGTGCTGTGCCTGTATTGGTATTTGATGAGGTGGACGTGGGCATTAGTGGCGG
>DDBM01000249.1:0-1519 GCA_002333125.1 Moraxellaceae bacterium UBA2032
ACGGTTTGTTTTGGGCGCAATACCACGTCATAACCTAAGGCATTGGCCATGCGTGTAAACTCTAACAAACCCACTGAGTGCGCTGTTTCGGCATTGGTAATCGTTCGTCTGGATAACAAAGTACGCTCAGCTAAGGCTTGTTGACTCAGCTTTAGCCTACGCCGAATAGTTTTTAACTCTAAAGCCAGTGTTTCTAAATTGCTGATAGGGTAATTGCGCATCTTTATACTCATATATTTGATACTGTATATTACTGAGCATTATAACGCGCATTACGTGTTTTGTGTTGGTACGATTGTCAATGTGGGTGCTGAGGTACTGAGTTTATTTGCAATTAATCCTGTCCTGATGCAATGAAATGCAGGTTCAGTGGCAATTAATCATGTCCTGAGATACTCGATAGAAGCACTTAATGTTGGCCTCAAATTACGTTGAATGCTGTCCCACGCAGTTTCAAATGCAAGCTGCTTCACTTCCCCACGTACAGCTTGCTCGCAAATTGACCTAAGGCGGATAACCTAGTTATTAACGAGGGGCTTGAGATGGGGAGGATGGCTGTTGTCACTGCATGAGTTCTTATTGATATTTCATGCAAATTATAGTGGATAACGATAAACCCTGCTACAGATGCAATCCGAGGCACACTGGAATGGTAAACTCAACATATAACAGTGTTCGTACCAAAAGGCGATACATTGCTTGCTATGGANNCATTATTCCCGCCTTACAAGGATGTTTAAATTATGAAAAAGCAACAAGATGGCCAGTATTTGTATTCTCCCTCCGATTTAGTCCGCTATGTTGACAGCCCATTTGCCTCTGCAATGGAGAGATTAGTTTGTGAAGGCATGATTGATAAAAACCTAAAAAATGTTGATGACGAGCAAGCACAGCTTTTAACAAGCCGAGGCTTTAATCACGAAGACAATTTAGAAGCTATATTTTGCTTACAAGGCAAGCGTATTATCAAAATTGATAGCAATAATAAAAACGATGCCCATGAAAAAACATTAGCAGCCATGCGTGAGGGTTATGAAGTCATTGTGCAAGCCTATTTGGCGCATGATTTGTTTGCAGGGTTTGCCGATTTTTTGGTAAAGGTTGAAGGTGCCAGTCGTCTTGGCAATTATCATTACGAAGTGTGGGATACCAAATTAGCCCATCATATCAAGCCTGCATTTGTTATTCAGCTCTGTTGTTATGCCGAGATGCTTTGTGCTATTCAAGGTGTATTGCCAAAACATATTACCGTTGCCTTAGGCAATCAACAAAATATCCAAATTAAAACCCTTGATTGTTTTGCTTATTATGACGCAGTCAAATCTGATTTTTTGCAAGAGCAGGCACAATTTAATATTGATGTGATGCCAGACCCAGTTAACTACAAAAATTGGGGACAGTGGTCTGATTATGCCCAAAACACGCTCATAGAACGTGACCATTTGTTTCAGGTAGCAAATATCACCTACAGTCAAATCAAAAAATTAAATCAAGCAGGCATCAACACCCTAACAGAGCT
>DDBM01000249.1:1609-14431 GCA_002333125.1 Moraxellaceae bacterium UBA2032
TGGGGTGCAACTTATTTTAACCCACAAAAAAAGTGTGATTTTAAGGCATTTTGGGCGCACAACCGCGAGCAAGAAAAGCAGGCTTTTGAGGCGTTTATTACATGGGCATATAAATGTTGGCAAGCCGACCCCAGTATGCACATTTACCATTATGCCGCTTACGAAGTAACCGTTTGCCGTAAATTAATGGGGCGTTTTGGTGTTTGCGAATTTGAAGTTGACCAATTGTTGCGTAATGATGTTTTTGTAGATTTATACAAAATAGTCAAAGGTGGTTTGCTAGTAGGCGAAAGCAAATATTCTATTAAAAATATTGAGCGCTTGTACCGTAAGCCGCGTGAAGGTGAAGTGGCTAATGGTGGGGATTCTATAGTCGCCTATGATACCTATAAAACACTAAGCACACAGGGCGAAGACCAAGAAGCGCAGGCCATATTAAATGATATTTTGGCATACAACAAAGAGGATTGCGATTCTACCCAAGAGTTAGTTGATTGGTTACGCGCCCAGCAGCAAGAACATAATATTGTTTATATGGGCAAGATAGAAATAGAAGAAGCACCTGCACAGGATGACGAGAAAATACACTTACGCAATAATCTATTAGCACAAGCAGAAGAGGTTAAAACCAATAACATAGCACAAGCTAATTTACTCGAAAATTTAGCATGGATGTTAGAGTTTCATAAGCGCGAAGCTAAACCTGTTTTTTGGCGGTATTTTGACCGTTTAGGGTTAAGTGAAGCAGAGTTATTTGATGATTTAGAGTGCTTGGCGAATTGTACGCGTACTAAAGTGCCTGATACAACAAACCCAGCCTACGAATATAGCTTTGATACAACACAAGAGTTTAAAGGCGCAAGCAACAACTTTTACGTATTGGGCTTGCAAACAGAAAATCAAAGACCAGTCAGTGTGAGCTTTTTAAAAGAGGCCAGTGATTTAAACAATGGAGTAATTGCCGTAAAAAGTAGCACAGCATTACCCGAGACAATTACCCTCATTCCTAATGACTATGTCAATCCAAACCCCATTCCCTTAGCCTTGCAACAAGTGATTGGTGATATTACAACACAAGGCAATATGCAACATGTGGCGATACAACACTTTTTGCAGCGACAAAAACCTGTTATTAAAGGGCATAAAGGCGGTGCGATTGTCTCTTCAAAAGAGCCGCAAAAACGTCTTGACGAAATTATTGATGTGGTCGAAAGACTAAATAACAGTTTCTTAGTCATACAAGGCCCACCAGGTTCTGGCAAGTCTTATACAGCCAAACACATTATTGCCAAACTCATCAAAAATGGGGCAAAAGTAGGTATTAGTAGTAATAGCCATAAAGCCATCAATCATTTATTGCTAACAACGGCTCAGTATTGCGCTCAACAACNNGTTTTGTTTGTACTAAAAATACAGCGGAAGAGTTACAACAAGCAGGAATCATTATTTCAAAAAATACTAAGTTATCGGGCCTTTTAAAACCCTCTTGTGTGCTCGGTACGACAGCATGGGGTTTTGCGCGAGAAGATATGGCTAATCAACTAGATTATTTGTTTGTTGATGAAGCAGGGCAAGTGTCGGTTGCTAACTTAATTGCCATGAGCCGCTCGGCAAAAAACTTAGTCTTAATGGGTGACCAAATGCAATTAGGGCAACCCTCACAAGGAACACATCCCTTAGACAGTGGGTTATCTGTATTGGATTATTTATTACACGATAGCCCAACCATTGCCGACGATATGGGTGTTTTTTTGAGTGAAAGCTACCGTATGCATCCAGCAGTTAATCAATTTATTAGTGAGTATATTTACGAGGCAAAATTACACGCGGATAGTGATAATGTTAAACAGCTTGTGCATGTTCCTACCGCTTATACAGGCATTTTAAATAAAGAGGCGGGAATTGTTTTTGTGCCTGTTGAGCATCAAGGTAACACGCAGGCATCTGACGAAGAAGTTGCGCAAATTGTTCAGCTAACACAAGAGCTACTGCAACGGCAGCTAACTACAAAAGACGGTGTAACACGGCAAGTTACTTGGCAAGATATTATGTTTATATCCCCTTATAATCATCAAGTTAGCAAACTGCAAGCTGCGCTAGGCTCGCAGGCAAAAGTGGGCAGTGTTGACAAGTTTCAAGGCCAAGAAGCACCGATTGTTTTTTTAAGTATGTGTAGCAGTGACGCATCCGAAGCATTACGAGGCTTAGATTTTTTGTTTAATAAAAATCGTCTTAATGTGGCTATTTCTCGTGCCAAAAGTTTGGCTATTGTTGTGGCTAATCCACATTTGGCAATAACCAAAGTAAATTCAATTGAGCAGTTAAAAATGGTCAATTTATTTAGCGCGTTAATAAAAACCCGTTATTGATTCAAAATAAAACAGTTCAGCAGTAAACAGTTTTTAGTATTTTATTCAAAGGATAACTACCAAAATATGCCAAGTAAAATCAAGGCCTTAATTGAATCTGCTGACAGTTTGATTATTGCCGCAGGTGCAGGGATGAGCGTGGACTCTGGGTTGCCTGATTTTAGGGGTAATGAAGGGCTGTGGCGGCATTATCCGCCATTACAAGGCTTAAATATAGATTTTAGGCGTATTGCTGATCCTCTTTGCTTTGATGAAGACCCAACATTAGCATGGGGTTTTTATGGTCATCGTTTATTAAGCTATCGAAATGCCCAACCACACGAAGGCTTTGATTTGCTTAAAAAATTGGGTGAGCAGTTTAAACACGGCAGTTTTGTGTTTACCAGTAATGTGGATGGGCAGTTTCAAAAGGCAGGATTTAATCGACAACGCATTTATGAATGTCATGGCTCTATTCACTCTTTGCAGTGTACCAGACCCGATGGTTGTGGCTCCGATATATGGTCAGCCATAGACTTTAACCCTGTTGTTGATGATAGCTCTTGCGAGTTAGTGTCGCCACTACCAAGCTGTATCAATTGTGGTGAGTTAGCCCGACCCAATATTTTTATGTTTGAAGATTGGTACTGGCAATCATGGTTATATAAGCAACAAAAAAAGCGACTAGACCAATGGTTAAGCAAGATCAAATCACCGCTTGTGATTGAGATTGGCGCAGGGGTTACCATTGTTACGGTGCGACGTTTTAGCCAAAATCTTTCTAATAATGGCGAGCGGTTAATTCGTATTAACCCTGTAGAGGCCACGATTGACTCAAATCAAGGAATCAGTTTGACTATGGGTGGATTAGAGGGCATTAAAGTCATTTTAGAGGCAGGGCAGTTTTGAGGCAGGTAAAACTTAGTTTAAGCAACAAGGTTTTTAAATCATGGGGCTATGATGACGTGCGATGCTGTGTTGATATGCCCACGCCAACATGTGTGGGTCGCGTGCCGCATCGGTACATAAACAAAGTGGATTCGGTCGAATAAACACACGGCCTAAATCTAATCTATCGGCATCCCAACAGGTTAAAATGGTGGTGTTATAACCTGTGGTATAGCCGTCATTATGAAATGCACAGGCTGTGGTTAAATCTTCAAACTCAGATACCGATAATTTAAGAACTTGGTGCAATGTTTTAACAAATTCTGCGGCACGAAAGCCATGCCACGGGTCGTGGTCGTCATTGTCTCGGCAAATGTCGTGCAAAAAAGCAAAGTATTCAATCACGCGTGGGTTTGCGCCTGTTAATGGCGCAAGTCGCAAACCATTTTGACGTACTCGCGCCCAATGTGGACTCCCGTGAAATCCTTGCCAGTCGAGGGTAAAACGCTGGCGTAAGATGTTAATGAATGTTGGGGTGATGAGGGTCATAAACGAAGTTTTTCATCATAAAACTCTAGTCTTGAGATAAGGTCATGGTTGGGATTATCTTCTTCCAGTCTGAAATATGGATTTCCTTTTGGGTTCTTGATTTCGCAATTAAGCCTTGTCGCTAGTTTTGTGAAGTCGTCAGATGGTCGCCCAGTCATCGAACGAACTCGAATTTTTATTGGCGAGCCATGCTGGGCTTTAGCGGGTAAATAGCATTCAATTTTAGCAAGCTCAGCAACTGTAATATAAAAAGAGACATTCATGCTTTCTAAGGCGATGTTTGATATATTCCAGTCTTCGTAGTATGCCTCAACTAAATCTTTCATTTTCGCTAAATACACATCCAATCCAGACGCTATAATGCGATCATGATTTTCTTGCGTGTATCCGTGTCCTTTCGTAATTTTTATCTCGGGTCTTGTGATGTCAAGGTAAGGATTATTTTTAAAATCACCTTGCTGACGAATATAATCTTGGCCGTGGCCGTGAATTTTGTTGGTTAGCTGTGCAATCCCATATACCCATTTAATAAACACTGACTCAACGGCAAAAGCTTCTTCTGGTGTGTCAAATCTTGCAACCACAACTGTTCGGGGCTCAGAACCTGCTTTTTTGATAGCGAGAATTCGACGAATTTTTTCACTCCATGTGCTTTCGTCATTTCCTTGCTCTTTGAGTGCATCTTGAAGGTGCTGATTGCCTCGGCGACCTTGTCCCATGCCCACATAAAAAACCTTATTATCACAGGGGTCAATCAGTATATATACATAATATTGCTTTAACTCTACGGCTTCATTCGCCTGTTCATTGTTATCACTCATTTCGTATCTCCTTTAATTAAATAAGCATTACCATCAAGCAGCAATTTCAACCATGACGGAAAAGCATCTTGTGGGTTGGCTTGCCAATCACAAGCCATTACCTGTAACTTGAGTTTTTTAGTCTCATCTTTTTGTTGCGAGGTAAAGTCAAAATCCGCCAACTTAGTATCTCGCTCAAAATTCTCGTTGGCAGGATAAATTAAAAACATTTGACCATAACTCGGCAAATATTTATGGCCATAGGCAAACATTTGATAAAAATCTGACTGATTTAAGCCATATTTATTAAATTGTTCTTCATCGTCTTCGTTGCAAAAAGCTTTGTTTAATAGCTTCCATTTAGCATCTAAAATAATAGATGTATTTGGTGTTGTAGCAATAAAATCAGGCTTTAACTTAAATAAATCTTTTGTGCCATGTTTGCATAACGATAAAGAAGCGGCCTGCTTTTTTAATGTGTATGTTTGAGGCAAATACAAATCCAAGCAATAACCTACATAATCCTCAAAGAGCTTTTCCATCGGAAATAGTAGCGACATACCATTATGTACGCCGTGTTGTGCCGTTGGATTTAGCTTTTGAACAATCAACCAGCATAATGGTTTAATTGCCTCATAAGACTTCATAAGCTTGGTATCGCTCCAAGCCGCATAGTCTTGATTTGGCTGAGTGCTTGCTGGAATCTCTTCCATCATATGCTGTAATTCATTAGCTAATTGCCAATTAGACGGCAGTTTTACATGCTTAAATGCGACTTCTAAGGCTTTTTTGAGTAGCCTGTTTTCGGGACGATTAGCACTAAACACATCATGAATAATCTGAAAGCGGTGTTGACGACCCGCAGGCTGCCGTAACTGCTTGTTTATATCCAGTCGTCCGCGAATATACTGACTTTCTTCTTCAACACGCTCATAAGTAAAACGTAAGCCACGTAACACCATTTTTTTGAGTTGCTGCAAAAATAAAGATAGCAACCACTCATGTAAAGGGTAGTTTTTGATTGTTTGCAAATCGGCTGAGCCTGCTTCTAGTGGAATACGATAGCTAATGCAAATCATCTCAATCAATTTTTTACGCAACTTAGCTTGGGTTTCTTCATCCTGTTGTTTATCTGAGGCTTTAGGCAAAATTTCAATGACGGTGCCGCAAGGGCTTTGCAAAATACCTACATAGTTTTTAACTTTGAATTTATTATGACCCACCCATTTTAAGGGCGAGTTTTTACCTTCTTTGTAGATGGTTTTTTCAAGCCATTCAAAGCAGGTTTTGCTTACGCCTGAGCTGCCTTCACAGCTAATCGTGTCATATTCTCTGTATATAGGCATTATTTATGCCCCNNCCCAACACCATATTTATTTTTTCCCAATCTTCATAAAAGTACTCTTGCAACAAAGGAATGACTTTGTTTTTGAAAATAGCAGCTAAGTCGCTCATTGTGCTTGTATTTTTTAGCCCTATAAAATAAGCGTGACCGATGGTGTGTTCTCGGTCTAGCAACACTTCAATGCGTTGATTGATAACGCTTAGCAATGTGTCAATCTCAATGCTTCCTACTTTTACACCGTTTAAAATAGCCGTATTGGGCATCATTTCTTTAAAATCAAAACGACGGCGTAAGGCCAAATCTAGGCCAGCCAAAGAGCGGTCGGCAGTGTTCATTGTGCCAATGATGTACACATTGTTAGGTACGCTAAACGAGTCTTGTGAGTATGGCAGCTTGACCGATAAGTCTTCTTTATCTTTATGGCCAAGACGTTTTGATTCTTCGATGAGTGTGATTAACTCACCAAAAATACGCGATATATTGCCACGGTTAATTTCGTCAATAATAATGACGAAATTTTTAGGAGAAAAAGTACTTAGATTTGTGCTGCCTGCTTTTTCAATAATATATTTAGCAATGCTAGACACATAAGACTTGTTTGTCAGAGGAGTGGCAGGGTCTACTAAATACCGTTCAATATTGCCAACCGTTGCTCCGTAAGTGTTTTGGCTACTTAGTGGAGAGCAATCAAATCTATCGTTTTTCTTGTCATAGCGAATCATAAAGTCAGCCTGCCGAGCAAGTGTTTGCAAGCGGACATCCTTATCTTCAGCTTCAAGTTTTAATTCTTCAAGTAGTGTTAATTGAGATGGATTTATTAGATGCTTATTTGCTTCTTCACATAACTCTTTAAAAATGCCAGATTTAACAGCATAACTAATGCCTCCTTCTTCTGTTGTTTCTGCCCTAATTCCTTCAATAAAGTCTTCATAGCTGTAGCTTTGATGAAAGGTGGTAAATACAATTTGCCCTTCTTTTACAAGTTCTTGATAACGTTTTTTGAAATCTTCGCGCGTGTTTGTTTTGGCAAAAGTTGGGTCACAAACTTCAACAGCACGTTCAACCGTTGTGTAGGTTTTGCCAGTGCCAGGTGGGCCAAAAAATATCACATTTAAGGGATGGTTCATTGTTTTTGCACCTGTTGTGTGGGTTTGTTGAGTTTTTGGTGTGTTTGTCTTAGGAGCAGCGTTTTTACCAGTTTTAAAATTTAGAGGAAGATTGGGTGTTTCATCAGGGTTATGTGTTTTGTACGTATTAATCTTGTCTTCAAAGTCTGAAAAGAGGCTAACAACCTTTTGCGTGATAGTCTGTTTAGTATCGTCTAGGCTAAAAATACAATGGTGTTTTTTTATATCGTCATGCTTTATTTTATCAATAATTTTTCCCAGCTGTAGTTTAGGTAACTCATAACGTTTTTTTTGAAGTAACTCGAAACAAACATTTCCATTTCGCTCTCCAATTTTTTTTTGTCCAAAGACGATTGCTATATTATTAGCGTGAGTATATACATCCAGTTTAGGGTACATATTCATCAATGTTTGAATAATAAGCCACGTTTGTACTCGCTCGGCATCACTCTTTAAGTTTCTAAATATTAGCTCTACCGTATTATTTGCAAACGCTTGCCACTCCGCACTATTTTCAATTTCAGCCCAAGTCATCTCGCTTCTCCTGTAATAATTGATTTAATTCGTCGGCACTTGCGCCCCAATTTTCTTGAACAAGACGCACAAAATCGTCCATCTCGCCCTTTTTAATATCCACTTCACCCGACATATACATCGTACGCAAATGAAAACGGCAAAATGCTTCTTCATAAAGCCGTTGTTCTTCGTCGTCGTCCACACAAAAAATCACCTGCTCTAATGTACCTGTTGGCTCATTAAAGTAGTTGGTCACTTCTTCCATCGCAATCATGCGCGTATAAGGATGCAAAAATTGCATTTGTTTAAAAGCAGAAAAGGCAAGGGTTTTAATACCTTGACTAGCAGCCAAATGCAATACATTTCTGTAGCTTGCGCCTAGCAAATCGGACTCAAAATACTGGCCACCACGCCAAACAGGCCAAGTGGTGTGTATCACATAATCACAAGGCAAATCAAAGCCCTGCGTTATAAAAACTTGGCCTACATTGGGTGTGCCGAGCGTGGCTGCCGCATCACGAAGTTTTTGGCCACCAGCCGCCAAAATAGCATCGCCTTGCTTGCTATTGCTAACTCTAACAATAGCGTTTGCCGCTATTTTGGTAATATCGTCCCGTACCGCAAATAACATATCGGACATGATGTTTACTCTACTTGTTAATGTACGATGCTTGTTGTGTCGTCTATGCTGCTAGCGTCAATATCGACGGCGTTTGGTGGGGCTTCTTCTTGTTGCTCTGCATTACTTGTATCAACCATAGCAAGTGCTTCTTGCGCGGTTTTATTGCCATACATAATAGCCATAAAGGCAGGGTAATAGTTATCGGAGGTGATTAAGGCATTATCGCGCATGGTACTAACCATTGCTTGTGTTAGCTCACCGTCTTCTATATCAAATGCGTGTCTAAAACGTACTTCGCCATCGGTAAAATCAAAATCAAAATTACCCACTCGAAGACGATGATTAATACGACACACTAACTCTGCAACACTTGCGTGATAAATTTGCGGAACATTAAGACATGAATAGACAAAGCACATAATTACGCTGGAGGGGGGATTGGCTTCAAGGATTAAAACTTTTTGAGTGTTTTTGCCTCTGCAATGTGCGCTTAAATAGCAACGATCGCCGTCGGTGTTTTTTTGGTAAGACCAATCGTCTTCGATTAATAATTCTTCAAAAAAATCGATGTATTTGTTCATGTGTGGCGTATCCTCTGTGGTGTGATAAACCTATTGTAAGCAGCCATACGTCAAAACATGACGTATGCAAAATATAAATATATTTTGTGCAACAAAGCCTTTTTAGCTAACAGATTGTTATAAAGAATAAAACAAAGTACGTATAACATAACCAAACACAAGCTTGTGATACGTCATGTTTTGACGTATGACTTGTTAACATAGCAGCTCATTTGTGGAGTTGCCATCATGTCAAAACGTCCTACTCAATTAGTGCAAACAAATACCCCTTCTGATGGATTGGTGCGTTTATGGATGTTACGCATTTTAGTTAAACTCAAAGCCCATAAAGACTTTTTGGATGTTATGGGCTACGAAAACTCAGCCATTGCCTGCTATTTAGGCTTGCAACGAGCCGAAGATTTTTGTGATGAATCTTTAGACCCAAGTAGCTTGGAGTTTAATTTTGACGCCAAAAAAGCGTTGGCGGCTATGCGTCAAAGTCACCTTAAAGCCGAAAAAAATAGCGCAAATTATCATGTGCAACCAGAGTTAACGCATAACATTAAACGGCTAAGCGAAGTGGTTTTATTAAATCAAGTCGAAATCGACTTATTGCAATTTACCGTTATTTTAAACACACATTCGTTGCTAGATAACGTCGCCGATTATTTAGGTGGTATGTCGAGTACCGAGTTATACCGAACATTAACGGTACTGTTAGGCCATAGCGAACGTGATGTTCGTCAAGCACTGCACCCTAATGCTATTTTGGCTCAAGCAGGTATTTTGACGGTTGACCGAAGCTGTATGCTCTGTTTACGTGGCAAGCTCGATTTAATCTCTAACGAGTTTGCCGAAAAAATGCTCTCTGACTTACACAATCCACTCGACCTCTTAAAAGGCACAGTCAACAAAGGCGCGGCACCGTTATTAACATGGCACGACTATACGCACATTAGCAAAGAGCTAACGGTTTTGCGTCCTTATTTAACCAAGGTACTTAGCACCAAAAAGAAAGGCGTTAACATTTTAATCCACGGCTTAGCAGGTACAGGCAAAAACGAATTATCGCGTTTATTAGCCCAAACACTGTCTGTGTCTTTGTTTGAAGTTGCCTCTGAAGATGATGACGGTGACCCCTTAGCCCCCGAAAGACGTTTACGTGCTTATAGAGCAGGACAAACTTTTTTTGCTAATCGCCCAGCCTTGTTGGTTTTTGATGAGGCCGAAGATGTTTATGGTTCCGAAGGCAATGACTTTTTTTCATTTAGAAGTGCGGCACAAAAACGTAAAGCATGGATGAATCGTATGCTAGAAGAAAATGCCTTGCCTACTTTATGGTTATCCAATCGTATTGATAATATGGATAATGCTTTTTTGCGTCGTTATGACATGATTATTGAGTTAACCGTGCCTTCTAAAGAGCACAGAGCAGAACTTTTACAAAAAAGTGTAGGCGATATTTTTAGCGCACAACAAATAAAAGCCTTTGCCAGTGCAGAAGCCTTAACCCCTGCGATTGTTAGTCGCGCAGGGGAGGTGATTCAGTTAATTCGTGATGAGGTGCCACAAGAAAGCTTAATTAATCATTTTTCTTTACTTGTTAACGGCACTTTAACCGCACAAGGACACGCCAAAGTAAATACTAACTCGTTGCAGGCTTTACCCGAAGATTATGACCCAAGTTTTATTAATACCGATACACCCCTCGATAACATTGCAATCCAACTCAAACAGCACCGTCAAGCAAATTTATGTTTTTATGGCGCATCAGGTACAGGAAAAACTGCTTTTGGCCGTTGGTTAGCTGAGCAATTGGATTGCACTTTATTAAGTAAAAAGGTATCGGACTTAGTGAGTCCTTATGTGGGCATGACCGAAAAAAATATTGCCAAGGCGTTTGAGCAAGCCCAACGCGATAACGCCATTTTGCTAATTGATGAATGTGACAGCTTTTTGGCCGACAGACGTTATGCCAAACAAAACTGGGAAGTGACTCAAGTCAACGAAATGCTAACTCAGATGGAAACCTTTGAAGGTATTTTTATTGCCTCAACCAATTTGATGAGTAATCTCGACCCTGCAACATTGCGCCGTTTTGACTTAAAGATTCGTTTTGATTATTTAAACAAAGCTCAGATTAAAACATTGTTTGTGCAGTTATCTACCAAGTTAAATTTAGGTGAAGTGACGGACGAACAGCTTGCTCAACTTGCGCAATTGCAAAACCTTAGCTTAGGCGACTTTGCCATTATTAAACGTCAGCAGCGTTTATATCCTTGTATTTCTAATGCTCAGTTATTGGCGGTGTTACGTCATGAAAGTGAGCTTAAATCGGACGGACAAAAGCAAAAAATTGGTTTTATTTAAGTCTTATCGTAACTAAGAGGCCAGCAAACATGACAACAATCATAGATAAATCACGTTTTTACGGCTCACTCTTAGGCTTAGCCTGCGGTGATGCCTTAGGCGCACCCGTGGAGTTTAAGGCTAAAGATAGCTTTATTCCTGTTACCAATATGATGAGTGGCGGCAGTTTTAACCTAAAAGCAGGGCAGTGGACAGACGATACCTCGATGGCATTATGTTTAGCCGACAGCTTAATTCAAAAAAAGGGATTTGATGCCCTAGACCAAATGCAGCGTTATTGTCGATGGTTAGATACAGGTTATTTAAGTAGTACAGATCGTTGCTTTGATGTAGGCGTTACCATATTTGGCGCACTATGCCATTTTAAAAAAACACAAGAACCAAATAGCGGATTAGATGCTCCTAACAAAGCAGGTAACGGCAGTTTAATGCGCCTTGCACCGATTCCTTTATTTTATGCTTATGACCAAAATAAAGTCATTGAATATGCCGCCAAAAGCTCATTAACAACGCATGCTGCACCCGAATGTATAGAGGCGTGTCAATTGTATGCGCTAATGATATACATGGCATTAAACGGAGCCACTAAGCAACAAATTGTGTTTGAGCATGGTTTTGAAAAAAATCTAACCCAACCCAATATGCAATTTATTGCCAGCGGTGCCTATATTAAAAAAACACGAGATGACATTGATGGGAGTGGTTATGTTGCTCTAAGCCTAGAAGCAGCTTTATGGTGCTTCTGGCATAGCAATAGCTTTGAGGAGTGTTTATTACTCGCGGTTAATTTAGGAAATGATGCCGACACCACAGGAGCGATTTGTGGGCAATTAGCTGGTGCTTTTTATGGCGTTGATGCTATTCCAAACGCATGGTATAGCAAACTTGCTAAGCTAGACTTACTAGAGCAAATGGCCGACGACTTGTACTCAAATTATCGTCAACATATAAACGCTTAAAAGAAGCCGATTTATGTACATATTTGTTTATGGCACTTTACGGCAGGGTATGCGATTGCAGCACTATTTAGCTCAAGATGAGTTTATTGGTCGTGCTGCTTTATCAGATGCCACGATGTACGATTTAGGTGAATATCCTGCGGTTGTATTACGAGGACACGGTGACGTATATGGTGAGTTATATTTTATTACACCCGCCACGCTGCGTATTTTAGATNNTATAACTAAGGAAGGTTTTTATGCCCGCTAATAACGCCCGCGATACCATGATTCGTCACTGGGAGTTGCTAAAAAAACTACCTACATCAGGTGCAGGCAAAACAGTATCTGAGTTAACCAATGATTTAAATGCGCTTAGTTTTAAAGTGAGTAAGCGTCAGGTTGAGCGTGACCTTAAACAGTTGCAAAGTGCCATGCAAATTGAATGTAATGATAAAAGCAAACCCTATGGTTGGCGTTGGGTTAAAGGTGCATCACGTCATATAGCCGCAATGTCTTTGCCAGAAGCACTGTCTTGGCAGTTAGTATCAGATACCATTAAACCGCTATTGCCGCTAAGTATTTTAGGCTCTTTAGAGCCGCACTTTTTAGAGGCCAAACAAAAGCTTTGTTCTTTAGAAAATGCACATCCTGCGGCAAAATGGACCCAAAAAATACGCGTGGTACAGCCATCTTTACCTTTAATTGCGCCTGTTATTACACTATCAGTACTAGAAGCGGTTCAGCAAGCTTTGC
>DDBM01000092.1 GCA_002333125.1 Moraxellaceae bacterium UBA2032
AGGCTTAATCAATGCCGATAACAATTTAGGCCGTTTACGCATCACCTCAACTTTAGGCTGGAAAGACGACGGTGTTTGTAGTTTTAGCAAAGGTAAACCAAGCAACTGCGAATACAATGCNNTTTGATTCGGGCAGTGATTTTGAAAAAATTACCGCGCAACGCTTAGGGGCTGACTTTAACAGCAACCACGAAGAAAATGGTGGCGACTCGCGCAGTGATGACAAAGGCCCTGAGCCAGAAGCGCTTGCACTGGGTAAAATCGACGGTAAAACCTATGCTTTTGTTGGTTTAGAGCGCGTCGGTGGCATCATGGTTTATGATATTAGCGAACCCGAAAATGCCCGCTTTGTGCAATACATTAACCCACGTGACTTTAGTGCCGCCAACAACACCTCTGCCGCAGGTGATTTAGGGCCAGAAGGCTTTAAATTTGTTAAGGCAGAAGATAGTCCTAATGGCAAACCTTTGCTAATGGTTGGCAACGAAGTGAGTGGCACAACGTCGATTTTTCAAATTGACACTATTGCCTTAACGAAGTAAAAAAACAGGGCTTAGGCAAAGGCTGCCTAAGCCCTATTTTTGTGTCATAAAAAAGCTAATTTATTCCCACCAAAAAAAGCAATACTCCAACTAAATCGGCAAATGCCAACCTTCCAAACGAATTCGTACCGACAAGTCAGCCTGCGAATCTGCGTTTTCCATTGCTTCGTCTAAGGTAATTAGTCCTGCTTTGTATAAAGCAAACAAGGAGTCATCAAAAATTTGCATCCCCTCTTCGGTGCTTTTTTTCATTGCATCTTTTAGCTCATTAATACGGCCATTCAAAATAATGTCCGAGATAAAGGCCGACTGCATCATCACTTCTGTAGCCAATACCAATTTACCTTTTGATGGAATAAGCCGTTGAGAAATCACACCTCTTAAATTAAGCGATAAATCCATTAATACTTGAGCATGCGACTCTGAAGGAAAAAAATTTAACAAGCGGTCAATTGCTTGATGGGCATTATTAGAGTGCATCGTTGATAAACACAGCGAGCCGCCATCGGCATAAGCAATGGCTTGTTTTGCTGTTTCCATATCGCGGATTTCGCCAATCACAATCACATCAACGGCCTCTCGCAATACATTACGCAAAGCATCGGCAAAAGAGTTGGTGTCAAAACCCACTTCACGTTGCTCAACGAGTGCGCGACCATGTGGCAAAATAAACTCAATGGGGTCTTCGATGGTTAAAATATGGCCACCAATATGCCTAGCACGATGAGCAATCATTGCGGCTAAAGTGGTACTTTTTCCTGAGCCTGCCATGCCTGTCACTAATACCAATCCGCGTTTTAGCATAGCTAATGTTTCGGCTTGTTTTGGCACGCCCAAATGCTCTAGGTCTGGCACGGTCATTTTAATATGACGGATAGCGAGTGATATTTCGCCACGCTGATAATACACATTAACCCGAAAACGCCCTATGCCCTCAACCGACAACGCCAAATTACATTCTTTAGTGTCGGTCAGTGTTTTACGCTGAGCATCACTCATGATGCTAAAGGCTAATCTGTTAGTTTCGCCATCTGTTAACGGTGGTGCATAGGCAGGGCGCAAAATTCCTTGTATTTTGATGTGCGGCTTCATGTGTGCGGTTAAAATCATGTCCGAAGCATCATGCTCTACCATCAACTTGAGTAAGGAATTGATATCGCTCATGGCTTAACCTCTGCTTTAATATTAAAACGACTAAATACAAGTAAACGATATCATCAACAAATCGTTTTTATGCATCATAAAACCGCGCCCCTGCTTGATGACAGGCTAAATTTACACCTTATTGATGCACATTAATTAAACACTTTTTATTTGCAAATAGTATTTGACGTTATCACAAATGAACGCTATTTTGCACAATAACCATACTAATTTTAAGGAGGAGATAGTCATCAAAATTTTGAGCGACAAATATGACGGCAACTACCCTTACTAATACTGCAACAAAAAAACCTAACACCGATGACCTACCTTATTTAGATGTCATCAAAGATAGCTATAGTCTGCATCAACATTATCAAAAGATTCGCCTGCAAACGCCATTGAATACTTACTCCCTGCTCGTTGAGTCAGGTTTGATTAGCGCCGAACAACTTCAAGAAACACTAAATGATGCAAACCGCCCCAAAAATCAACATATTGGTTTTTTTCTGCGAAAAAAGAATCTGATTTCTGATGAGGATTTAGGCCATTTATTGGCACGCAGTTTTAGTTTGCCCTTTGTGCATCTGCGTAACTTTGATATTGAAATTAATGCTGTTCAGCTTATTCCAGTTTCTTTTGCACGCAAAAACACACTCATTCCCATCATGTTAGAAAACAAACATTTGGTTGTTGCTGTTGCTGACCCAACCAATAATCAAATACTAGAAAACCTACAGTTTATTACTGGCAAAAACATTGAATTAGCCGTTGCCATGCAGGAAGATATTTTGTTGGCAATTGCCACTTATTACAGCCAGCAAGAAATGGATAGCGCACTCAAAACCATTGAAGTGTTGCAAAAAAATGATAACAATCAAAAAGAAGCCGCAGTAAACGACCATTTATTAGAGCGTCCTGTTGTTCAGTTAGTACAAAATTTAATTACCGAAGCGGTGATTAATCGTGCCTCTGATATTCATATTCGCCCTCATCAAAATACCGTTGAGCTATTTTTTCGTGTTGATGGCATGTTGGTTCATCAACGCAGTATCAACAAACAACTACTGCCCACCATTATCACACGCTTAAAAATTTTGGGCGGCATGGATATTTCTGAGCGTCGTTTGCCACAAGATGGCCGCTCTCGTATTCGTTATGACAATAAAGAAATTGATTTACGCTTATCGGTGATGCCGAGTATTTATGGTGAAGATGTGGTGATTCGACTACTCGACACCCAATTTGCCATGAAGCACCTCGAAGACTTAGGTTATGAAGGAGATGATGCCGAACGCATACGCCACTTATTAAGTCGTAACAATGGCATGTTTTTAATTACAGGGCCAACAGGCTCAGGTAAATCAACGACATTGTATACGGTGATTGAACAAATCCACANNAAACCATCAACATTATTACCGTTGAAGACCCTGTGGAATATCACATGGACGGCATTACCCAAATTCAAATCAATCCCCAAACCAATTACACCTTTGCTCGTGCACTCAAACACATTCTGCGCCACGACCCTGATGTGATTATGATTGGTGAAATTAGAGATGAGGAAACCGCAAAAATAGCCGTTGAAAGCGCACTAACAGGGCATTTGGTATTAAGCACCTTACATACTAATAGTGCAGCAACAACAATAACGCGCTTTTTAGAAATAGGTATTGAACCCTATATGCTCAGTAGCACTTTATTGGGGGTATTGGCACAGCGTTTGGCTCGTTCTAACTGCCAAAAATGTCTTATTGAAGAAGTGGTTGACCCCAGTATCCGCCATGTTATGGGAGCAACGCCTAATGAAGTCTTTTACAAAGGGGCTGGCTGCGATGCCTGTAAACAACGTGGCGTAAAAGGACGGCATGCTGTTTATGAACTTTTAGTCATGTCACCAACCATTAAAGCCATGGTCACACCTCATACCGAAGCTGCCGACATCCAGAAACTAGCTATTGAAGAAGGTATGACACCTCTCACCGCTCACGCGCTACATTTAGCACGCAAAAAAGTGATTTCATTGGCAGAGGCTTATCGAGTGAGATTAGATTAACTCAATTTTTTTGAACCCCATCGACTGCCCGTTAACTAACACCTCAAAATCATGACAACCCTGATAATATCTTCGGGTCGTAATCACCTTAAAAGTATAACTTTGTGTTAATTGATGCTGCCCTGCCGCTAATAAACCCGTCTTCCATTTAAACACTTTAACCGACTTTTTACCGTTAGCACGTGGCAAATGTAAGGCGTAATCAATCACTAAGTTTTGCGGCTCAAGCAATAAAAACGATAACGACAATTGCACCGTTTCATTCATGCTTATTTGTGTTTTATTAAGAGAAAAATGAATGTTTTGTAGCTTGAGTGTTTGGCTATAACCTAACAGGGCTAAAGCATCGCTATGACCCGCTTTTACTAAACCACGTGTGGCATGTTTAACAATCCAGTGCCGTTGTGGTGTAGGCTGATTAACCAACCAATCTTGGGCTAAATTAACAACTAATTGAGGATGGCTTTTACTAATATCGTTTAAGTTATTAGCCACTGAGCGTTGTACATAGTCGCTGCTATCATCTTTTAACTGCTCTAAAATAGTCATAATCTGTTGATGATTATTCATTAAATACGGCACACGTTGTCCCCAAGGCAAACGCGGCCTACAGCCCTCGGAAGCTAAACGACGTACATGATGATTTTCATCTTTTGCCCAGTCCTGTAAATAACCATAGGTTAAATCAAAGTGATGTTGCAAAAAAGGACGAATCGCAAATTCGGCGGTAAATAACGGTGTCAGTACTTTTAAAGTCTGTAAAGCTAAATCGGGGTGATTTAAACCATACACCGCAACATAATCAATAATTGGCCATGCCGCAAAACTATAATTATCTTGTGTATTATGTGCCGACCAATGTTGCGGCACTTGCTGTAATAGCAAAGCTGTTTGGCTAAAATCACGAGGTAAATACTGGGCTAATACATCAATTAAATAATACACACGCGCTTTTAGCTCTAGCTTGTGTATACCGCTTTGTGCTTGGTGTATAAAATCTTGGCTGGCAAAATTTGGCTTAATTTTGCTAAAAATATGAGCAATCTGTGCAATGGCATCATCAGCCAAACGCTCTTTTAATAAAGTGGACATAAAAAAACACCTAAAAACTAATATACACCATATTACTTGAGAGTTTTCAAACTCACTATTATACTTTAAGAAGTCATCACAGGCTTACAACACCCAAAACATAAGCCGAAAAACATAATGACTTAGACCATCATATTTGTACCAACTC
>DDBM01000155.1 GCA_002333125.1 Moraxellaceae bacterium UBA2032
GCTAATTTATCGGGCGCAGACACATGAATCACACGCACACCACGCGGATTACCCAAAGCATCAAATTGTTTTAAAACAATACGGTTTTGACCTGCTTCTAAGTTAATACCAATATACTCACGTGCTTCGGTCTGTGTATCTGGAATAGTCATTTTAATGCCCACGCTCTTATCGGTAAGCACTTGGTCATTAACGCTAATTTCAAATGTTGCGCCTAATGACCCTTTAAATAAAA
Source organism: Moraxellaceae bacterium UBA2032 (assembly GCA_002333125.1). Classification (GTDB taxonomy): domain Bacteria; phylum Pseudomonadota; class Gammaproteobacteria; order Pseudomonadales; family Moraxellaceae; genus Agitococcus. The sequence continues at coordinate 236 of DDBM01000155.1, forward strand.
CACGTGTTTGAGCATAAGGTAATATTTGGCCATCGCTTAAATTAAGAATATCAAGTTGATTAGTCGCACTTTCTTGTACATAACTCTCTAAGCTACGCGTATCCGTCGGCGTTGCAACGCGCTCAATATCATCTTCTGTTTTGTTATCTTTATTAGTATTTGCTTGAGATAACACAGGCATTTTTGCTTTGCCGTGTAACCCACACTCATTACCTGTTTGATTAATACAGCCATTAGCAGGCAAAGAACGCAAATCACTCGGGTTGCTAGTTTCAAAGGCTAAGTCGGCTTTTAAGGCGCGTTCTAATTCGCCAATGGCCGCGTCACCTTGATTACGGCGACTATAAATCTCGGTCATCGCTGCACCAGAACATGTACCGCTGTCGGTGGTAATCGCAAAATCAGCTCGGTGTAATTCACCCGATTTTAAATCCACAAAGCGGCTTGATGGGTCACCCGCATGGCGCACATTTTGCTCAATTAACTCTATATCTTGTGGTAAAGAAGTACGGTCAACTTTTAATACATGGGTCATGGCACGAACGCCATAAAAGTTATATTTACCTTCAACATCAGTTACTACATAAGAACCATCTTCTAAAATCAGACGCACATTAGGTACACCAATTTCTTCAAGACCTTGTACACCATCACGGTTACAGTCGGTATAAACTTTACCTGTAATAAAGGCTTCTTTGGTAAACACACCTGCGGTTACGTTTACTTTGGCCACCGCGGTAGCTGATTGAATAGTCAAACTATTAATAGGCGTAACACCTTGAGCTTGGGCGCGATTAATGCCGTCGCCATGTAATGCCCCTACACCAATATGAGCGCGATAGGTGATAGTGGACTCATTTTTTGCGCCCATATTACCAATGGTAAAACGTAATACTGGGCCTATGCCGCCCATAGGCTCTTGCGCTACTTTGCCTATACGGGCGGTACCTGCTACATAACTAAAGCCTTTAGGTAAGGTATCTGTTACCACCACATTATTAATATCAAGATTGTTAATAGAGACATTTTTTACGGTGACGGTGTAATCAACAAATTCGCCCAACTCAGCATTAGCGCGTGAGCGTTCTTTTTTAATAAATAGCGAAGAAGCATTTGCCGCAGGCGGATCCATTGGAATATCTAATTCCACAGGCCCATCTGTTGGTAACACATTAAAACGTCCGCCATAAGAGCCGTCATCATCACCTGCCGTAAAACTACCTGTCACATTAATAACACGATTTTTGGTAGCTGGATTGTTAAATAAATCTGTAGGTGACAATACACTGGGGTACGCATATCCAGTAGGCGCAGTAATCACTAAACGATAAAAGCTATTCACGCCATCTGTTGCAGGCACAAACGGAAAGCGAAACATACCATCATCGCCAGCATCAACAACACCATCACCATTAATATCTAAAGTACCCGTAATAATCGTTTTTTTACAGGATAGATTCGCCGTTACATCGACTTCACATTCTTTATTATTGTCATCAAAGAGTTTGAATGGAACTTCTACACTATTTTCTAAACGTATTAACTTAACCGTTGCACCATTAATTAACTTGCCTGTTTGACTATCAAATACCACACCAAAAGGGTCAATTAACAAATCAGAAGAAACTTCGCCTACTTGATTAATGGGGTCTTTATACACAATCAGACTTTGACCTTGCTCATCCTTTTTAATGGTTTTTCCGTCATCTTCTAAACAATGGAGAATGGTAGCCGTGACTTTGTCGTAGGCTATTGTTTCTAAGATTTCATTTTGCTTTACAGGCGTATGCTCTAAACGAGAGCGAGTGGGTATAGGATTTTCCAAACGAAATAAGCCTGTATCTTTGCCTGTTTCAATCGCTACAGCAAATTCTTCATCTAAATTAGTAGTGCTGTAATTACCTTGGCTGTCTTTAGCAAATGAACGTACTCTTAGTAGTAGCTTATCAACAACACCAACACGCGTATTACACTGTTCTGTTTCTGTCTCTAAAAACACTTTTTGATTAGCTAAAATTTTGCTTTTTAATACGGAGTAATTGGCGTTTTTACTTTTTAAATCGGCTGGTTCAAAAATCAATACAGCCGTCTTTACTTCTTCTTTAGTCACAAAATCTTTATAAACTTTCATTTCTTGATTTTGTGCATCTTTTTTAACCGTTTTTCCATCATCTTCTAAGCAATGTACAATCGCCACTTCGACTTTATCAGTTGTCAAAACTTCTAAAACCGAATTGAGTTTTTTAACATCAAGTAAGTTTCGTGTTTGGGGGTCACGACGCGATTTTGTTTTTAGAGGATTTGATAGGCGAAACAAGGCACTATTTGTTTTATCACTGGCTTCTTCTGCAATAACAAACTCTTCATCTAAAATTGTTGATGAGTCTTCTATGGCAAAAGAGCGAACACGAAGCAAAACTTTATCTGCAACATTTGGACGAGTATTACACTGCTGCACACCAGCTTCTAAATAAATATCTTCTTGGTTAGTTGCCGTTACCAATACTCTTTGTTTATCAACACTATAATCACCATTCTTAGAGCCTAGCGTAGCGGCAACAACAGATGCTGTATCTACTACATTTTTTGATAAACCCGTTCTCGTTTCTTGTACTTGCAAAGCAACATTAATTTTGTCATTGAGTTTAGCATCAGCAGGCGTTGTTCCTACTACAAACAATGTTACTTGCTGTTGTGGATTTAAAGAAATTGGGCCAGTAACCAGACTATCTATGCCGGCATCATAAGCACCATTATTATTACTATCAGCAAACACATTCAAGCCAAGTAAATCGCTGCCATCATTAGTTAAGTTTACCGCTGACGTACTATAACTGTCTGGTAATAAACCTGTGTTTTGTAAAATATGTTTAAAGACAACAGGCTGACTAGGCAATACTATAATTTCACTTACGATAGTTAGATTAAAGTTTAAAGCAGTTAACTGAGAGGCTGCAGTCACACTATCAATTTTGGTATTAATTTGCTGTGTGTTGTTGCTTGTGGCACTTAAATTCACATTAAAAACATCATTACCTTGTGCATTAGCAGGCACAGTACCCACCACAAACAATGTTTTCTTTTGATTAATGCTCAAAGAAACTTGAGTCACAACCATATCTATTGCAGGGTCATAAACACCATTGCCATTAGTATCTTCTACAATAATAGGGTTAAGTAAATTACCATTATCATTAGTGGCTTGCATTAGCGACAAATCATATATGTCATTTACCGAGCCTGTATTACTCAGTATATGCTTCCATACCGCTAACTCATTAGGCTGTTTTACAAAGGGATTGGCCGCTGTTAAATCAAATAAACTGCTAAGTAACTTGGTGCTAACTATATTGGAGTATGCTTCTTTGTTTTCGCTACCATAATTGTAATAAGCCAAAAATTGATTATCTAAGCTAATGGCTGCTGTCGTTACCACATCAACATCCACTTCTAAAATCGCTTCTTGAGGCGCAAAAAAGCCATCAAAAGCCACAGCAACACGATCAATAGTACTTAAGTCGGGCAAAGTGCCCAATTCATAATTTTTATAACTTTTATCGGGTGTACCACGCACATGGTATAACAACAACCGCCCTGCCCCACCGCTACGATACGTTAATTTATTTAAAGTCACGCCGCTGGGCAAGGTATCCTCAAAAACCACTTTACTTAAATTAACACCTTCTATGTTAACAGTTGCCCCCATTGCCGAGGCATTACCCTCATTACGCATAGTTAAACTATATTTGAGTGTTTTATCGGTAGGATTAATTGAATTAACCGAAATTTCGGTTTGATTAACATTTTTAATTAATTTTAAATTTGGTGCAGTTAAATAGACTTTATCAACTAGCGATAATAAAGGCACATCAAGTGCCGCACTTTTAACTTGAATATTGGCTAAAAACACACTATCTGCAAGTGCATTTAATGGTACTTGAGCTTTAACCAAAATAGACATTTTTTGGCCAGCTTCTAAACTTTCTTGATGCACAGCAGGATTAATAATTATATCGCCTGCATCATAAAACCCATTATTGTTAACATCATGAATTAAGGTTAAATTTTTAAGAACACCACTATCGCCACCCAAATCTATTAAATTAAAGCTAAAACTGTTTTGGGCATTACCTGTATTAGTCAGGGTATGTTGCCATGTAATTATTTGGTCAGGATTGGCTTGAATATCATTTGCGGGCGTTAGAATTGCAGCATAAGCAGGCAAAATTTTTGTAGTCACAGGCTGAGACACAGCAAAATAACGATTGCCACTATCATCTACAAATTGTGCACTGGCAATGTTTTCTATTTTTAAACCAGCAGGTGCCATCTTGGCTTGGGCAACACCACAACATACGGCACTTAACACCATAAAAACAGTGCAAAGCCAATACCTGATGTTGAAGATGTGAGCTTGAGAATACACAATTTAGCCTTTTATTTAAAATTATAAGAATTAGCTTATTTGAATTGGTACAACATACGTCTAAACAAACAAGTACTAAAGCTAAGGCAAAGTCTAAAAGAGCCAGAAAAACCTGACTCTTTTAGAAAAGCATCCATGCTTTATGTAGTTAGGCTAAAACAAACTACAGATTAGTTGTCAATTCTAACACTAAAGGTAAATGTGCCAGTTTGACCACCACTTAAAGTACCTACATCAACGATATAAGAAGGAGTACTAGCACCATCAGCTGGGGTTTGTGTAACAACATTATTGCTACCCGAACCAACAATTGTTGGTGTTGTTGCCGTTGTTACAGCACCACCTACAAGTTTATCAAACGCTTTTGTAAATCCAGGTACCGCATCGTTAATCACAACACTAGTTACAGGTGATACACCTTCGTTAGTTGCTACAATTTTGTACATAATACATGCGCCAGGCTTAGCACTGATGTTAGCTGCTGCAAACGGGGCATCGTTATTACCATCACAATCCGCATCTAAGGCTTGAGTTTTGTCCAAACGAATTTGGCCGCCAATCACGTTTGTGGTGTCGGTGTTAACAGGATCGGTTGGTGCCGATACGCCGTCGATATTACCTACAACATCAGCTGTAACTGTTAAGGAGTCAGTCGTACCTGGTGTAGCACCTGCTGGCGCTTGTACTTTAGCAAAAATACGAATACTTTCACCTTTGGTCAAGCCAGCCAAACCATCACCTAAACCTGTACCAACCACATCAATAGTGCCTGCACCATCTTGGTCGGTCGTAATTAATTCAAAGTTAGAGCTAGTAATAATGCGGTCAGTACCATCTAACACACCATTACTGTTACTATCAATAAACAATACAGTATTAAAACCAGACAACGAATTTACAGCGGATAACAACATGGAACCAGCAGTACTACCTTCGGTCACGTTACCATTGTTGGTTAAAATATGTTCATACACCACGGTACCACTTGGGAACACCTGACCTGTACGGTCGGTAATCATTTGCAAGCTACGCACAGTATTTACAAGCACGGCGTCGAGTTTGGTATCAGTAGCTGTCGAAACAGGCGACGTGATTTTAAAGTAAATATTTTGAGGAGTAACTGGCGTTGCCGCTGCGTTAGTAGGCACAGAGATAACCGCACAAACCAATGCCGAACCAGGTACCCCCAAAACCGCCGCGTTAATTGTGCCTGTATTAGTGATAGTTGCACCCATTGTTGCACAAGAACCACCACTTGATTGGCGGAATTCTGCTGTCCAACCTGAAGGTAATGCAGCCATACCAGCCGTAGAACCTGCAGCCAAGTTATAGTTATCAGCTAAACCGCGTTTGTTTTCAACAAGCAATGGAAACACAGCCGATGAACCAGGATTAACCGTTTTAACACCCCATGCATTATTTGGATTTACTGGAAGTGCGGTAGCAGGATCAGTAACCGTACCTGCACCAGTTGCACCACCACCACCTAATGTACCACTAGCATAACCAGAGGCGGTGTTGTTACTTAAGTCGGCCACGTTAGTAATAATGTTGGTTAAGGTATCGGTAACAGTATTATACTTAGTTGGGTCGGTCGTAGAACGTGCAACTTTAGTCACATTATAATTAACAGCACCCGAATAGTTTGCAGGCAACGTTGCTTTTAATACAACTTTGTATTCGCCACCTACTGGTAAAGAGCCTGTGTCAGGAATGCCGTCGGAGTTAGTATCTTGCAATACGTTAACACCATCTGCCTGATACAGTTGGAATGATGTGCCAGCAGGGAAGATATTATTTAAGAATGCATCACCATTGGTATAAGTCACGTTAAAGGTATCGGCACTGTTACCTGTGTTGTGAATCCAGTTATTAAACGTAACGACCGAACCTTGATAAACACTTGCTTCATTTGGTGCCACGATGTCATTTGCACCACCATCTGCCGTACTACCAGAGGCATTGTTGGCAACAACCGATGCTGTTGGTGTTACTGTAAAATCAACAATGTTAGTTTGTTGGCCTGTAATAACTGGGCCACCACCGCCATTGTTGTAGTCAAAAACGGCTTTGTTAGATAACACGCCTGCACGCGCTATACTATTGCCATCAGCCGTCGAGTCATCAATTTTAACTTGGAAAGAAATCGAACCAGAACTGTTTGCTGGCACACTAGCTACAGTAGCTACAATTCTTTCTGTACCCAATAACGGAGTACCCATTACTTGATAACTAATACCTGCGCCATCAGCGGTATTTGCAGTACCTTCATTTGGTGTGCCTGCAATATCATCAGTCAATGAACCACCACCACTCCACACGCCCGTACCTGCTTGATACTTCATGGTACCAATCGTGCCTGGCGCAGCATCTTTTGGCAGGGCATCTGTTATTACAAAATTAGTGGCAGCCGTATTACCAGAGTTGGTATAGGTTAAGGTATAAGTAACCACGGTACCTGCAGGACCTGTTGTTATATTGGCAGATTTAGTCACACTAACAACGGCATTAGTAGAGATAATTGCGGTGTCGGTATTAGTGACTGTCTGAACAGGAGTAAATGCGGAGCTTGTATTTGCTGTTACAGTCAATTCACCCGTTTGAGCATTAGTTGCTGTAACTGGCGCATTGGTAACCACAACAAACTTATAAACACCATTTGCTGCTAATGTTACAGAGGTAACGGGCGTAAAATTATCGGGCACGCCATTGCCGTCAGCATCGGCATATACTGTAAAGGCTGCAAAGTCAAAATTATCTACCGCACCAGCATCATTTGCTGCAGAAAGGTTAAAGGTGTCGCTACCGTTACCCGTGTTGGTTAAGGTATGTGGATACACAACTTGACCACCAGGCGCTACATAACGTGTAGCATCAGCAGTCAAGGTAAAGCTACCAACTTGCTGAACAATGGTTTGCACCGTGTTAGATGTTGCTGTACGTGGCACAGAAGAAGCATCAGTATAGCTTGCAGTTGCCGTGTTACCAATTAATGAGTTTGCGGCAGGTGCGGCAGCAAATGCGCCTGCACTAAAGCCACCCATTGCCACAGCCATAGCAGCAGCTAAGGCATTTAAACGCCAAACGTTGCTTGTGTTGCGGCAAGCCTGACGATTGTTTTCTTGAGTACGCATAATAAGAACCTCTGGTTTATGCTTGGTTTATAAATTATATCGCCTTGCCAGCTTTAAACTGACGCGTTCACTAATATCCTTATTATTTGGGTAAGCGTCCAGTTTAAACACAAGTTTGTTTAGTAATAAAACGCACCTGCATTCCAGACTTAAATGGCGAATCTAAGTCTGTTAACTTTTTAAAAACGTCCTGTTTTTAAGAAAACACAAAAAAGCAAATACCTCTAATGATATTTACTTAGTTATTCTTGACTCACTTTAACGCGAGCAGACACCACAATGGCTTCATTGGCCTTTAATGTAGAGACCTTCCAACGTAAAGCACGGTATTCTTTAGGTGAAATAGGTTGTTTTTTATCGGGAGTCATTAACGGAACAGGCGCAAAGGTCACATTATCAAGGGTTGCTTCTGCACCCGCTACAGGCATAGCTGTTTTAGCTTGATACTCTGTACCTTTAGGAATAGGTAAGGTTGCTACTAAATTGCCAATCGCTTTAGTACTGACATTAGTATAAGTTGCTCTGTATTCTAACACTTCACCTGGTTTAGCTTCTTTGGCCACTAATAAGACTTCTTTACCTTCGTTATTAGTGCTTACCTTAAAATTTTCGAGTTTAACTTGAATGGGTTCATTTTTAGTAGCTGCAACGGTTGGAGCTGCTTGAATTTGCGTAGCTAACAAAGTAGCAGCGATTAATACAGAGAGTTTTTTAAACATATTTATGTAAGCCACAGTGCTTATCCTTCACAACCTAAGGTTGCTTGTAAATGAGTAGATACACTCGCCAAGCAATAAACCAACACCCTATGTGTGGTGTGGTTAAAACCGTGCAAAATGCGCTTAAGTAGCATTCAGTGTAATCTACCACCTGTCTTGTAAAACAATCAGGTTACAAAAAGTCATGTAACCAATGAATATCTGCAACAAGAATCATCATATTGCTTACAATCATAAACACAAATACAACTAGTTCAAGATAACAAACCCAAAAAAGATAAATGGTAGCTTTTAGCTGATTAGTGATGGCCGTCACACTTTTTATGACACTATCTTTACGGCTGTATCGTGATTAGATGCCTATTTTGTTATATAAAAACAGAATAATTAACAATAGTCCTTATTTATACATATAAACAGATACTTTGCCTAGACCCACAAATCATCGTATGCTGATGATTCATTCATATATAAATATTTATTACTAACATGGATAAAACCTTTTTACAGCAATTGCAACAGTTAATTGCTTTGCCTAGTGTGTCTTGCACCGACTCTAACATCGACCAAAGTAATATGGCGGTGATAGATTTACTCGCCTCATGGTTTAGCTCTATGGGCTTTAGTTGTGAAATAATGCCTATTGCTCAAGGTAAAGCTAATCTTATTGCCACACTAGGCACAGGCTCTGGCGGTTTAGTGTTGGCAGGTCATACCGACACCGTACCTTGCGATAAACAACTATGGGCCAGTGACCCTTTTAAAGTGAGTGAGCGTAACGGCAATTTATATGGTTTGGGTATTGCCGACATGAAGGGGTTTTTTCCTGCGGTGTTAAATGCGGCTCATGCCTTTAGTAAAAGTCAACTTAAAGCCCCGTTAATTGTTATTGCCACTTGTGATGAAGAGTCGTCTATGGCGGGCGCAAAAGCCTTAGTTGAGGCTGATAAACCTAAAGGCAGATTTGCAGTGATTGGCGAACCCACCAGTTTAAAGCCAATTCGTTTACATAAAGGCGTGATGATGGAGCGCGTTAAAATTATGGGGCGTAGTGGCCATTCTAGCGACCCTAGTTTGGGTAATAATGCGCTTGATGCCATGAGTTTAGTCATGAGTGACTTAATGCAATTTAGACAAGAAATGCAAAAAAAATATCACAACGATGCCTTTACTATCCCCTACCCTACCCTAAATTTGGGCTGTATTCATGGTGGTGATAATCCTAATCGTATTTGTGGCCAATGCGAGTTACAGTTTGATTTGCGGCCTTTGCCTAATATGGATATGGACGATATTCGGCAACAAATTGGTCAACGCATCAAAAAAATTGCCCTTGAACAGCAAATTGAGATTACTTACGAAGCGATTTTTGAAGGTACGCCACCTGCCGAAACGCCTGCCAACTCCCCCTTTGTTAAAATGGTCGAACAACTCACGAAGCATCAAGCTGGTTCGGTCGCTTTTGGCACAGAAGCCCCTTATTTTAGACAATTAGGCATGGATACCATTATTTTGGGTGCAGGAAGCATAGAAACAGCACATCAACCCAATGAATTTTTACCTATTGCCAACATTTCCCCGTTATTATTGTGGTTAAAACAATTGATTCACCATTATTGTGTGCAAGGCCATGCGAGTTTTTGATGATGGGTTAACCCCCTCCCAACCTCCCCCTCAAAAAGCAGGGGGAGGAGCGATGCTCAAGTGGAGACATATAAAATTTAGGATTTTTTGACATGACTGATGAATTTTTATCGCCTGATACCATGACCGAACAATATGTGCATTGGTTTAGAAATTCTGCACCGTATATTAATGCCCATCGTGGCAAAACCTTTGTATTAATGTTTGGTGGCGAGGGTGTTAATCACGAAAATTTTAGAAATATTATTCACGATATCGCTTTATTACATTCTTTAGGGATTCGTTTGGTGTTGGTGCATGGTGCGCGACCCCAAATTGACGAAAACTTAATAGAATACGGTTTAAGCACCCCGTTTCATCAAGGTTTACGCGTCACGACCCGCGAATCTTTGCGCTGTGTCTTAGATGCCGTTGGCTCAATTCGTCTCGAAATCGAAGCCTTTTTAAGCATGGGTTTAGCTAATTCGCCTATGTATGGGGCGCGTATTGATGCGGTGTCGGGTAACTTTGTGATTGCCAAACCCTATGGCATACGTGATGGCGTGGATTATCAGCTAACAGGCGAAGTACGCTCGATAGATACCGAAGCGATTAACAAAAACTTGGTTAATCATCATATTGTAATTTTAGGCCCTACAGGTTACTCCACAACGGGCGAAGTGTTTAATTTATTAGCCGAAGAAGTCGCAGTGCATGCGGCAATGGCGTTAAAAGCCGATAAATTGATTTTATTGGGCGATAAAGAAGGCATTGCTAATCAAGATGACCGTTTATTACGTGAAATGATTCCCAACGAAGTTGACCAATACTTACGTGGCAAAGTCTTAGACAGCGAAATTTTGCGCCATATGGACGCTTCGCGCGAGGCGTGTCGTGGCGGTGTACGTCGGGTGCATATTATTTCTCATGCGCGTGATGGGGCTTTATTACAAGAGTTATTTACCCGTGATGGCTCAGGCACACTCATCACTCAAGACCCTTACGAAGAAATTCGTACCGCCGAAATTGATGATGTAGTGGGTTTAATTGAATTATTACGCCCTTTAGAAGAAGAAGGCATTTTGGTACGCCGCTCACGCGAACGCCTCGAAACCGAAATTAATCGGTTTGCTGTTATTGAGCGTGACGGTATGATTGTGGGCTGTGCCGCCCTTTACCCCTTGCCTGCCGATGATAGCGGCATATTAAGTGGCGAGATTGCCTGTGTTGCGGTGCATCCTAGTTATCGTAGTGGTGACAGAGGCTCTGAATTATTAGATTATTTAGAGGCTCGCGCCCGTAATAAAGGCATTAAAAAACTGTTTGTGTTAACCACACGTACTGCACATTGGTTTTTGGAACAAGGTTTTACGCCAGCATCGGTTGATGACTTACCCAAAGAACGTAAAGCCTTATATAACTTTCAACGAAACTCACAAGTGTTTGGTAAAAAGTTATAATTTCTCGTTTTGATGTAGCCCTCACCCCAACCCTCTCCCATAGGAGAGGGAGTTCTCTCTCCCTGAGGGAGAGAGCTAGAGTGAGGGGAAATAGCGTAATATGCTCAAACTTAAGCCCCAAAACATCAATACTCCCTAGTATTTAGATTGATTAAATAAGAGATTTTTTATGTGCGACACCCCAAATATTCGCAAACACTCCTCCGAAGTTGTTGATGGCATCGAAGCCGCGCCAGCCCGTGCTATGTTACGCGCTGTTGGTTTTACTGACGAAGACTTTACCAAACCACAAATTGGTATTGCCTCAACATGGGCTATGGTTACGCCCTGTAATATGCACATTAACAAACTCGCTGACGAAGCTGAAAAAGGCGCAAATGCCGCAGGTGGCAAAGCGGTTATTTTTAATACCATTACCATTTCGGACGGTATTGCAAACGGCACCGTTGGCATGAAGTATTCGCTTGTATCGCGCGAGATTATTGCCGACTCTATCGAAGCGGTTGCAGGCTGTGAAGGCTTTGATGGCCTTGTGGCCATTGGTGGCTGCGACAAAAATATGCCTGCCTGTATTATGGGTATGGCGCGTCTCAATCGCCCCTCTATTTTTGTGTATGGCGGCACCATTAAACCCGGTGCAGGTCATACCGATATTATTTCGGTTTTTGAAGCGGTTGGCCAACACGCCAAAGGCGAACTCAACGCCATTCAGGTAAAACAAATCGAAGAAGTAGCTATTCCCGGCCCGGGTTCGTGTGGGGGTATGTATACCGCTAACACCATGGCCTCAGCCATTGAAGCTCTAGGCATGAGCTTACCCAACTCTAGCGCACAAAATGCCGTGAGTGACGAAAAACTCTCCGATTGTTATCGTGCAGGTCAACAAGTGTTAGAGTTGCTTAAACTCGATATTAAACCTAGCGACATTATGACCAAAAAAGCCTTTGAAAACTCGATTCGAGTCGTCATTGCTTTAGCTGGCTCAACCAATGCGGTATTACACTTTTTGGCGATGGCGCACACCGTAGGCGTAGATTTAAGCCTAGATGACTTTGTACGTTTGGGTGAAACCACACCTGTATTGGCCGACTTACGTCCATCGGGTAAATACATGATGAGCGAATTAGTCGCCATTGGTGGTATTCAGCCGTTGATGAAACGTATGTTAGCACAAGGCTTATTACATGGTGACTGCCTAACCGTCACAGGTAAAACCTTAGCCGAAAACCTAGCCGACGTAGAAGACTACCCCGAAGGCCAAGATATTATTCGCCCCTTTGATAATCCGATTAAACCTGACTCTCATTTAATTGTTTTAAAAGGCAATTTAGCTCCAGAAGGCTCTGTTGCTAAAATTACAGGCAAAGAAGGTTTGTACTTTCAAGGTAATGCCCGTGTTTATGCCAGTGAAGAAGATGCCTTAACAGGTATTTTAAATGGCGAAGTNNAAAGGTGGGCCGGGTATGCGCGAAATGTTATCGCCTACTTCTGCCGTTATGGGTAAGGGTTTAGGTAAAGAAGTCGCGTTAATTACCGATGGTCGTTTTTCGGGTGGTAGTCATGGTTTTGTGGTGGGTCATATTACGCCCGAAGCTGCCGATGGTGGCGCAATTGCCTTAGTAGAAAATGGCGATGTGATTACCATTGATGCCGTGACGCGCCAAATTAGCGTTAACGTGAGCGATGAAGATATGGCGCAACGTAAAGCCAAATGGGTTGCGCCTGCTGCTAAATATACCCGTGGTGTCTTGGCCAAATATGCCAAAACCGTGTCTAGCGCGTCCGAAGGTGCGGTAACTGATAAGTAAATTGGTTAAACCATTAAAGGCAGAGTTGTTACTCTGCCTTTTTTATTGGAGATGACACATGTCTTGGTTAGTCACTAAATACCTAATTACCGCCGCGATGGTAGTATTAATTTCGGAATTGGCAAAACGTAGCGACAAAATCGGTGGTTTAGTAGCCGCCTTGCCTTTGGTGACTATTTTAACGTTAATTTGGCTCTATGTAGAAAAACAACCTACCGAAAAATTGGCTAATCATGCGTGGTATACCTTTTGGTATGTGTTACCTACCTTGCCTATGTTTTTGGTCTTTCCTAGTTTATTGATTCGTTATGACTTTTGGTTAAGTTTATTGGCTTGCGCGATATTAACCTTGTTTTGTTTTATAGCACTGTCATGGTGTTTGCAAAAATTTGGTATCAATTTACTTTAAAGATATCTTTTGTTCGCTTGCCTTTCTAACAAGGCTGCTTCATTCTTTATCATAAATTATCTCTTTCTAGCCCCACAGAGGTTGCCTGTGAAACAGCCTGATATTGCCCATATTCGCCAAGAATACTCCAAAAAAGAATTATCCTTAGAGGATTGTTTAGCCAATCCCGTTGAACAATTTAGCCTTTGGCTTGATGAAGCGATTAACTCAAAAGTTAACGAGCCTACTGCGATGAATATAGCTACCGTCAGTAGCGATGGCAAACCTTCGGCTAGAATGGTGTTATTAAAAGGGGTAGAAAATCAAACTTTTGTGTTTTATAGCAATTATGACAGCCGCAAAGGTCAGCAAATAGCGGCTAACAGTTATGTGGCCTTGACCTTTTTTTGGCCAGAACTCGAACGCCAAGTCCGTATTGAAGGCAAAATTACCAAAGTTGCTAATGAAGTATCGGATGCTTATTTTTTTGCGCGTCCGTATAGCTCGCGCGTGGGGGCATGGGCTTCGGAACAAAGCCGTCCTTTGGATGCTAAAAGCACTTTAGTTAAACGTGCGGCCTTTTTTGCAGCTAAATATTTGGTGAGTGTGCCACGTCCACCACATTGGGGTGGTTATGCTATTACACCTGAGCGTATTGAGTTTTGGCAAGGACGGCCAAGTCGTTTACATGACCGCGTGGTTTATACTTTAAATGAGCAAGATGTGTGGAATACCACGTGTTTGTTTCCGTGAGGGGTGGTGTGGCGTAAAGCTTATTGGGATTTTAAAAGTGGGTTTTGTACCTCAAGCTACTCACCCCCATCCTACACCTCATTTTTAGGGTCTTTTTGAGCATTCCACTCGGTGACTTCTTCGTTTATGACACGTTCATAAATTTCTGCCACCGTTAGCGTCAGGCCAATAGACTCAAAAGTCACAGAATCGCCCAAAAAAAACTCCTCGGCTAACCAGTTGGTTTTGCGCCTACGCACAATCACTTCGGCGACATCTTGCTCAACAAGCACATACTCTTGCAGAGTTGTAATCTGTTGATAAATATGGCGTTTTGTCACTTTATCGCTGTAGTGAGTCGATTTAGATAATACTTCGACCACCAATACGGGTGTAGTTAGGGTGTTGTCATTAGCCTTTTGGGTAGAGCAATCCACAACCACATCAGGATACACATAATCACTACGTTGATGTGCTTGCGGCGTTTTTACCTTGGTACTTTCGGCAAACACTTCGCATGGCTTTCCCTTTAAGTGATGCCTAATTTCACTGGCAATGTTTTGAGTAATGCGACCATGATTAAAACTGCCGCCAACCATTGCATAGACCTCGCCGTTAATATATTCATGGCGAGTATCTGTTTGTTTTTCTAGGGCAAAGTAATCTTCTTCGCTCATTTGTTGCTCTGCTTTACGCACGGCTGAAGCCATGATACACCTCAAAACTTTACTAATATCTGGATACAGGTTAATCGTCAACACCTAGCTTAGCAAGCCTAAACTTAACACCCTATTACTGCCTATCCAACAATCTATAACCAATGGCCTCGGTAATATGTGGCACTAACACTGCCTCACTTTGCGCTAAATCGGCAATGGTACGCGCGACACGCAAAATGCGATGATACGCTCTTGCAGACAAGCGCAAACGCTGCATGGCTTGGTCGAGTAATTTGGCTTCTTTTTCGCCCAATACACAATAAGTATCTAACAAACTAGGCGTTAAGGCTTTATTGGTGCATTGTTGCCGCGCTATTTGCTGCGCTCGTGCCTTTAAAACACGTTCGCGCACACTGGCCGAACTTTCGCTGGCTTGGGTATCGCGCAATGCCGTTGCCGCTAAAGCAGGAACTTCGATATGTAAGTCGATGCGGTCTAATAACGGGCCCGATAATTTACCGCGATATCTTACAATTTGGTCGGGTGTGCATCGACAACGTGGCGAGCCATCACCCAAAAAACCACACGGACACGGATTCATTGCCGCTACTAACTGAAACCCTGCGGGAAAGGTCATTTGTTTGGCTGCACGCGAAATCACCACCTGCCCCGACTCCAAAGGCTCACGCAATACCTCTAATACTTTGCGGTCAAACTCAGGCAACTCATCCAAAAACAATACACCATGATGCGCTAAGGTAATTTCACCGGGTTTAGGGTTAGACCCTCCTCCCACCAAAGCCGCTGCCGACGCGGTGTGATGTGGCGACCTAAAAGGAGCTACGCCAAAAGGATGCTCAGGTTGACCTGCGACCGAATGAATTGTGGCGACTTCTAAACTGGTGTCGTCATCTAAAGGGGGCAAAATACTCGGCAAACGCGAGGCTAACAAGGTTTTTCCTGTACCTGGTGGCCCCATCATTAATAAAGAGTGACCACCTGCGGCGGCTATTTCTAAGGCTCTACGCGCCCGATGCTGACCTTTTACATCACATAAATCGGGCATTTTTAGGGTTTGATGGCTTGGTTTTTGGTTTAGGGTTGGTTCTAAGCCTGTATCTGTTTGCAAATAGTCACATAAAGCACGTAAATGACTCACGCCATAAACACGCGCATTTTTGGGGCGTGCGGCTTCTAGGGCGTTAGGACTGGGTATATATAAGGCGTGACTTTCTTTGGTAGCGGCAATACTGGCCGATAACACACCCAAAATAGGACGNNGGAAACTCAAAACCTGCATTAATAATGGCCGAGCGCACACGGTCTTTGCTTTCGCGCACTGCCGCTTCGGGTAAACCCACAATCACCAACGCAGGTAAACCATTGCTTAGATGAACTTCTACGGTAACCAAAGGCGCGTGCAAGCCTAAGGCGGCTCGCGTATAAACGAGGGCTAATGACATAAAAACTTCCTTGTTAATCTTAATTTTACTTAACTATTTGCTCTTCTAACAATTTTACCTGTTTTTCTAGGGCTTGTAATTTTAAACGTGCTTCGCCTAAACGCTGCGTTTGACGGTCAAACTCTTCACGCGTCACTAGCTCCATTTTGGCAAAAACCTCTTGCAAAACGGCATGAAAATTTTTATCTAACTCTTGCCATGCACCCGATTGATTACTTTGTGCATAACGCTCTTGTACTTGCTCTCTAATTTTTTGCACCAAATTATCCAACACCACGCTCACCTCGCTCAAAAAACGCACCAAAATCTTCAAAACCACAAAAAACGCACCAATTTGGTTCAAGCATGCAGGAGAAGCCAAACTACTTTTGCCCAAAACCGTGCAGTGACTCTGCCTTTAACCCTTTAAACATCTTTATTAGCAATAACTTAGCAATATTGGCACGACTCATGCAAATAAGATTATGCGACTGATGTTTAGGTTTGTGATGCTAGTGTGGCACATGTTGCCAATCACGCAAACGCTGTTTTTACTTAAACATCTTTAACTTAAACACTTTCTTAACTTAAATAATACCTAAGGGGTCACTATGAAACTTTCTTCTTTAGCTAAAGCCTTACTTGCAAGTTCTGTGTTGTTTACTGCGGCTCACGCAACCGCCGCCGAACCAATTACCGTTACAGGTAGTGCAGCATTTACAACAGATTATTTATTTCGTGGTATCTCTCAAACAGGTAACAATGCGGCTGTTCAAGCAGGCATGACCGCCACTCACGAAAGCGGTGCTTATTTTTCGGTATGGGGTTCTAGTGTTGGTTTTACTGACTCAGGATCAACAGACGGGCTTGATGGTGGCTTAGAAATAGATGCTTTATTAGGTTATAGCGGTAAAGCAGGTGAAGTAGCTTATGACGTTGGTGTTATGCACTACGGCTACCCATCTGCTGATGCAGCACTTGGTTATGATGAAATCTACGCTTCGGTAAGCACAATGGGTGCAAAAGTAGGCTTGAATTATAGCAATGACTATTTTGCCAAGTCTGATAAATTTATGTATTTGTATGCCAGCTATGGCACAGAAGTCGCAGGAGTTGGCTTATCTGCAAGCTTAGGTATGAATAAATTTGATAGTGCTGCGATGATGAGTAATGCACTTGGCACTACAGGCACAGACGACAGCTATATGGACTACAAACTTGCTGCGTCTAAAGCCATTGGTGGCATGACCATTGAAGGCGCATATATTGGCTCTGATATTGATGACACGGAATGTGGCGGTGGTTTGTGTGAAGGCCGCTTTGTACTCACAGCAAGCAAAAGCTTTTGATGTTTAGGGCTTACCTCCCCTTTCCCCTTGGGTAAGCCCTTGTTTTATTGGAGTTAAAACATGAAATTAGTCACTGCAATTATTAAACCTTTTAAGCTAGATGACGTTCGTGAAAGTTTGTCTGACATTGGTGTACAAGGCATTACTGTGACCGAAGTCAAAGGCTTTGGCCGTCAAAAAGGACACACCGAGTTGTATCGTGGTGCCGAATATGTCGTGGATTTTTTACCTAAAGTCAAAATCGAAGTCGCTATTGGTGATGACCTCGTTGACCGTGTCATTGAAGCCATTACCAAAGCGGCCAATACAGGCAAAATTGGTGACGGCAAAATTTTTGTCACGTCTTTAGAGCAAATTATTCGTATTCGCACAGGCGAAACGGGTGTTGATGCCGTTTAAGCCTATAACAGAACTTTATTAGTTCTACCTTATTTCCCTTTTGGCACTCACATGGAGAAACCATCGTGAAAAAGATGATTCTTGCCCTAAGTTTAAGTGGCGCGTTGTTAAGTACAACCCCACTCTATGCAGAAGAAACGGCTGTTGCCCCTTCTGCACCTGTTGCTGCGACTGTTATTGAAGCAGCGGCTACTACAATCGATACCGCTGCACCTGTTGCCGACGTTGTTACTGAGGAAGTAGCCGTTGCTGAACCTGCACCTGTGATGGATAAAGGCGATGCTGCATGGATGATGACCGCCACCATGCTGGTTATTTTTATGACTATTCCGGGTTTGGCGTTATTTTATGGTGGCTTAGTACGCGCCAAAAATATGCTCTCGGTATTAATGCAAGTATTTATGGTGTTTGCCGTGATTACCATTTTATGGTGCATCTACGGTTATAGCTTGGCCTTTGGCGGTGGTGGTGCTTTTATAGGCACACTCGACAAAGTGTTTTTGAGTGGTATTACACCCGCCTCTTTGGCTGATACCTTTAGTGCAGGTTATAAAATTCCTGAGTTTATCTTTATTGCCTTCCAAGCAACGTTTGCGGCCATTAGCTGTGCTTTGATTGTGGGTGCTTTTGCTGAGCGTATTAAGTTTTCGGCGGTATTAGTATTTTGTGTTTTATGGTTTACGTTTAGCTACTTACCCATTGCACACATGGTGTGGTTTGGTGAAGGCTTCCTCTTTAAAGCAGGTGCAATTGACTTTGCAGGCGGTACGGTGGTTCATATCAATGCAGGTGTTGCAGCCTTAGTGGGTGCGTACATGGTTGGCAAACGTATTGGTTACGGCAAAGAAGCCATGGCACCACACAACATGGTTATGACGATGATTGGTGCTTCTATGTTGTGGGTAGGTTGGTTTGGCTTTAATGCTGGCTCTAACCTCGAAGCCAATGGCGGTGCTGCGTTAGCCTTCTTAAATACCATGTTAGCTACTGCTGCTGCCGCTCTTGCATGGGCAGGCGCAGAAACACTACTCAGAGGCAAACCTTCTATGTTGGGTGCAGCATCGGGTGCGGTTGCTGGTTTGGTTGCCATTACCCCTGCTTGCGGCACAGTTGGCCCTATGGGTGCTATTTTGCTCGGCTTAATCTCTGGTGTAGTGTGCTTGTGGGCTGTTACTGGCTTAAAGAAAATGATGGGCGTAGACGATTCCTTAGATGTGTTTGGTATTCACGGTATTGGCGGTATTATTGGTGCGATTTTAACAGGCGTATTTACCGCTCCTTCGTTGGGTGGTACAGGTGCTGAAGACTTCTCAATTGCCAGCCAAGTGTTTATTCAAACTGAAGGTGTTGTGATTACCATTCTTTGGTCGGGTATTGTGTCTATCATCTTGTTTAAATTAGTAGACATCGTGATTGGCTTACGTGTACCAGAAGAAGAAGAGCGTATCGGTTTAGATGTAACGTCACATGGTGAGCGTGCTTACAATAACTAAGCAAGCCCGTTGACTAAAAAGCGGAGGCATTAGCCTCCGTTTTTTGTTTATAATAACTAACAGATGCAGACTTATTAGGACAAAAGGCGATGATTAGATTTTTGGGTGCAATACTAATTATGTTGTTATGCAGCACGTCTTATGCCCAAATATACAAATGGACAGATGCTAATGGCAATGCACAATTTAGCGATACACCACCCAAACAGGGGAGTTTTGACACCCTAAATATTCCGACTACGCCAAGCCCTAGCAATATCTCCGCCCCTCCTAGCAACAACGATGAAGCCGCTAAATTACGCCAACAAAAGCTACTGGATAGTTTTGAGCAAGAACGCCAAGCCAAAGAAAAAATTCAAAAAGATTTAGCTCAAAAAAAAGAAAAACTTAATCAAACATGTATTCAAGCCAAAGACTATTTAAGAAAGCTCAAAGTGGGTGGCATTTATACTTTAGATGCACAAGGTAATAAAGTTTATAAACCCGAATCGGAACGCGCACAAGCGGTTGAGCGCGTACAAAGCTCGATTAAACAACATTGTCGTTAAGGCTTGTGATTATTGTGGGTTTCGTTCCTCAACCCACACTACCTCGACGTTGATTTCACTCAGGAAGCTTTTTGGGTAACATCTTGCCCACACCTGTCACCACAAGCAAAGCAACTAAACCCGCCACAATACCCACTAACATTTCGCCAATAATAGCTATTAGCGCAGGCAAAACAGCAATATGTTTTACTGCCTCTACGCTATGCTCAATCGCGTGATGCACCATAGGCAAGCCATGCACCAAAATACTGCCGCCCACCATAAACATCGCGGCCGTACCTGCAATAGACAAAAACTTCATTAGTTTTGGTGCTAAAGCCAACAAAAATCGCCCTAATTGTTGTTGTGCTGCATTTTTTTGTTGAGTGAGATGCAAACCCATATCATCCAAACGCACAATACCCGCGACCAAACCATACACGCCAACGGTCATTAATAAAGCAATTCCCACCAATACCATCACTTTACTAACAAAGCTCGCCGCCGCCACCGTACCTAAGGTAATCACAATAATTTCGGCCGACAAAATAAAGTCGGTGCGAATCGCGCCTTTTACTTTTTCTTTTTCAAAGGCTAAAATATCCACTTGAGGATTATTAACCGCCTCAACTAATTGTTGATGATGTTGCTCGTTTTCTTCGTGCTTATGCAATAAAGGGTGTACTAATTTTTCTACGCCTTCAAAACACAAAAACAAACCACCTAGCATAAGTAATGGCGTAATCGCCCACGGGGCAAACACACTAATTAACAAGGCCGCAGGCACCAAAATTGCCTTATTTTTAAGTGAGCCTTTGGCCACTGCCCACACCACAGGCAACTCTCTATCGGCTTTTACCCCTGCCACTTGCTGTGCGTTAAGTGCCAAATCATCACCCAACACGCCCGATGTTTTTTTGGCGGCCACTTTGGTCATTAACGCCACATCATCTAATAATGTAGCAATATCATCTATCAAGGCTAAAAGACTGCTACCAGCCATGTTTTTCTTCCTAAATTATATTAACGAGTAAACCATTGCGTACCACGCATGGGCATGACAATCGGCTCTACCCCTGCGTCTTTGATTTCTTGAATAAATCCAGCCAAATCTACGCTAGGAATATAATCAGGCTCATCTTCATAAGGGGTAAACATGGTGTCCCAATGGCACGGTATTATCCATTTTGGCTGCAACAAAGCCACGACATCTTTAACATAGTTAGGGCGATATTTACGACCTATCGCACACAAACACACCACATCGGCCTTAATACCTTGTAANNGGTGGCGACAAAATATCGCCTGCAATTGGAATTCTGCCCATGATTGCCTTGCCATGAATCGAGGGCAAGCCACGTACCATCCATGCGCCACAAGCAATATCCTCACGTCCCTCAGTTTGGACTAATTGAGATTCGGGCAAGCCTGCGGCTCGCCCGACCATACACGCGGCACTTGAGCCAATTAAGCGAGCGCCTGTTTGTTTGCATAAATCGGGCGCATCTAAAATATGGTCATAATGTGCATGACCAATTAAGACTTCATCAGCTTGAGGAATATATTTTTTAAGTAAATCGGTATTGGTGTGTAAAGGGCGTAATAATTCGGTGACTCCTATTCGGCTCAAATACGGGTCTAATACCACGGTGCGTTGTTTGTTTTTAATGATAAAACCTGCCGTTCCTAAATAGCTTAACTCAATGGCATTAGGTGTTTGTGGCAAGGCTGCACTATAAATACTGTGTTGAGGAGTGAGCTTTAATAAATGACGTACCGTCTTGGCGATGAATTGTTTTATCATAATGATTGGCCTAATCTACATACAAACTTACCCTCACTCTAGCTCTCTCCCAAAGGGAGAGAGAACTCCCTCTCCTACAGGAGAGGGTTGGGGTGAGGGTAGATAAATAACCGTGCAAGCCCTAAAGTAGATGATTCAACAGGTGAATACAAGTGAGCGCAAACAAACTAGGATTTATTGGGATGGGTTTAATGGGTAGCCGCATGACTGCACGTTTATTAGGCGCAGGTTATGAGGTTTGGGTATGGAATCGCTCACCCGACAAATGTCTGCCTTTGGTGGCTCAAGGGGCAACATTAGCCGCTAACTTGGCGACCATAGCACAACAATGTGACGTTATTATGCTGTGTTTATCGGACACGGCGGCTGTTGAGTCAGCAGTTTTTGGTGAGCAAGGTTTAGCCCATCATGCCAAAAGTGGCCAGTTAATGGTTGATTTTTCGAGTATTACGCCCGATGCCACACGCGCTTTTGCCGCACGCTTGCAAGCTCAAGGCGTGCATTGGATTGATTCGCCTGTATCGGGTGGCGTAATGGGAGCAGAAAACGGCACGTTGATTTTAATGGCAGGTGGCCACAAAGCACAAATTGAACGTCTGCGACCTATAGCCGTTCATTTAGGCCAAAAACTAACCCACATGGGCGAGGTAGGAACAGGCCAAATTACCAAAATTTGCAATCAAATGATTGTGGCGAGTAATGCAGTATTAATTGCCGAAACGGTTGCTT
>DDBM01000153.1:0-432 GCA_002333125.1 Moraxellaceae bacterium UBA2032
TAGACCCTTATCAAATTGTTGAGGCGCGTGCCATTGGTGCCGATGCCGTTTTATTAATTGTAGGTGCGTTAACCGATACACAATTAGTTGAATTGTATGGTGTTGCAATAGAATTTGGTTTGGATGTGTTGGTCGAAGTACATAATTTAGCCGAGTTAGAGCGTGCGTTAAAATTACCTGTCCCTATGATTGGTATTAATAATCGCAACTTAAAAACCTTTCAGGTGAGTTTAAATACCACTTTAGCCCTAATGCGTTCTGTGCCTAAAGATAAAATGATTGTTACCGAAAGTGGTATTTTGCATCCTTCGGATGTAACGCTGATGCAAGCCAATGGTATTAATGCCTTTTTGGTGGGTGAAGCTTTTATGCGCGCGCCTGAACCAGGTGAGGCTTTAAAGAGTTTATTTTTTGAAAAGAGAAGATAACTCT
>DDBM01000153.1:466-6881 GCA_002333125.1 Moraxellaceae bacterium UBA2032
TGTTTAGACAAATCTAATAAACAACGCGCAACACGGCCTGTTACATCTAAAAAGGCTAAATCACTCACTTTGCGTGTCGTGGCGCGTAAACGTCCTGCCAACTGAGCTGACAAAGCAAACATTAAACCAGGGTCGTGACGCGCAATTTCTTTAAAATTTTTGTAGCTAATTTCGGCAATTTCGCAAGCAACTTTGGCACGAATCCATGCTGAGCGACTTGGTTTTTCTTCAAATAAACCCATCTCACCAAAAAAATCACCTGCATTTAAATAGGCAACGACCATCTCTCGGCCTTCGTCATCTTCAATCACCACAGAGACCGAGCCTTTGACAATAAAAAACAATGAATCAGAGGCATCGCCTGCATGAATGATGGCAGAACGAGCAGGGTATTGCCGTAAATGGCATTGCTCTAAAAAAGGTTGTAAGTACGGAAGACGCTCCGTAGAAGGAATGATGGCCATAAAATGCATTTCCTAATGGGTTAGGTTTTTATTGGTTATTAACGTAAAAGCCTTCCTTGTCAGCAAGCGTAATTAGCAAAGTGGCTTTTTAGCTTTTTTCTCGTTATATAATAAGTGTTATTGAGTACAATAACAGAGTATTTGTAACAAAATCACCAACTAATTCATATTAGTTTTTGATATTGATATTAAATTTGTTTAACAAAAAGGTTATGGTTTTATGAAAGCGTCCATTCAGTGGGTAAAAGATGTATCTTTTGTGGCAGAGTCGGGTAGTGGTCATGCGGTTGTTTTAGATGGTGCTCCCGAATATGGTGGCCGCAATATTGGTGCGCGTCCTATGGAGTTGTTGCTAATGGGGGTGGGTGGGTGTGCGTCGTTTGATGTGGTGACTATTTTAAAAAAGGCACGTCAACAAGTCACCGATGTTAGAGCTGAGTTAAGTGCCGAGCGCGCCGATGCTGTCCCCGCTGTCTTTACTAAAATTCATTTACATTTTATTGTGACAGGCAAAGCCTTAAAAGAAAGCCAAGTCAAAAAAGCCGTAGAGTTATCAGCCGAAAAATATTGTTCGGCTTCGGCTATGCTAATGGCAGGTGGGGTAGAAATTATCCATGATTATGAAGTGGTTGAAGAGGTTTAAGATTAGTTATCAATAAACAGTGAGCAGTTATCAAAAGCTTGACCATTCTGATGGATGAGTCAGGCTCACTGCTTCTTCTTCACATACAATGTCTTAATGACTTTTGCCACAACATTGCCATCTTCCCCTAAGACTTCCACTGTATATTCAGGGCAAACTGCCTTGCCACTTTCGGCGGCACGTTTAACTTGTTCAATTTGCTTGGGTGTTAATCTAAATTGAGCAAACACCGTTCCTTTACCAGGTGCAATAAAATCTATATGTGCCGCTTTGTCCCAAATAATATAGTTTTTGCCTAAGTTTTCTAGCAGCATTAACATCAAAAAAGGGTCGGTCATAGCGTACAAACTACCGCCAAAATGTGTGCCTACATAGTTTTTATTGCGCTTATTGAGCGGCATTTTTACATCAATTTCTAAAAAGTCTTTACTTACATGGCTAATTTGAATGCCTGCGCCCAAAAAGGGTAGGTAGGTGTTTAATAATAATTTTAGTTTGAGCGATTTGGGAAAGAGTTTGTTAAACATAAAAGCTCGTTTTAGTCATGACTTTAGACACAATCCCCATCATATCTTTAACGGGTTGAGGTAATTCTACACCACCTGCATCTAAAGCTTGTTGGCGGTGATGCTCCTCGTCTTGGTGCATTTGGGTCAATATGGCATGACTACGCGCATCATTTTGTGGAATTTGCGCCATGTGACTTTGTAGGTGCTTACACACTTGCTTTTCGGTTTCGGCCACAAAACCTAAGCTCCATTTGTCACCTGCTATGCCAGCCGCAGCTCCTATGCCAAACGATAAGCCGTACCATAAAGGGTTAAGCACACTCATGTGGCTGTTCAGTTCTTTTAAACGGTCTTCGCACCATGCTAAATGATCTTGCTCTTCGAGGGCGGCACGTTGCATTTCTTCGCGTACAGTGGGTAATTTAGCGGTTAATGCTTGGCCATGATACAAGGCTTGAGCGCAGACTTCGCCCGTATGATTAACACGCATTAAACCTGCAACGACTTTTTTTTGGGAGTCATCTAAGCCAACAGCAGGGGTATTTTGAGCAGGATTACTACGCAAAGCAGGTGCGGTATTAGGGGTGAGTGTTTTTAATACTTGGTCAACATGGCCAATTAAGGCATCGGCTAAACTATAACGTCTCATGGTGTTTTCTCAATCATAGAGTTGGTTTCGACTCCGCTCAACCAACCTGTTTTCTGAGTAACAGTAGCCCGCTATGTAGCGTAGCGGAATACGGGTTAAAACAAGGTCAACTGTGGCGAAGCCTGACGCTTTCAGCCCGGTGGCCAGCTTAAACGACGGCCTGCCAACATATGTAAATGAATATGATAAACACTTTGGCCGCCATCGGCATTACAGTTCATCACGACTCTATAGCCCGAATCGGCCACGCCTAATTCTTTGGCTAAATGACTCGCAGTAGTCATCAACTCGCCCAAAACTGCCCCCTCGTTTGCAGGTACATCGTTTAGCGTGGTGTAGTGTTGTTTGGGAATAATTAAAATATGTGTGGGGGCTTGTGGAAACAAATCATAAAATGCAATCACACGTTCGTTTTCAAAGGCCACATTCGCATTAATTTTTTTGGTAGCAATTTTACAAAAAAGACAGTCCATAATTATATCCAGTTAGCAGTTAGCAGTTAGCAGTTAGCAGTTAAGCATTGACAATCTTTATTGTTTTGTCAAGCTGATCCCTGATCCCTGATCCCTGTTAGTTGTTGCTCATTAGCACCAACTGGCGTAAATTACGCAGCCTAATTAGTCTTTAACCTTGTCTGAGTTGTGTTTAAGACACAAGCCGTAAGAGAAATTCACCATGTCTGCCAAAATCACCGCGATTCGCGGTATGAACGATATTTTGCCTATTGCCACCAAAGATAATCCTGTAACCACTGCCCGTTGGCAAGCGGTCGAAAAAGTCTTGCGGCAATTAATGCACCAATATGGCTATCGTGAAATTCGCTTACCTATTGTCGAAAATACGCCATTGTTTAAGCGTGCTATTGGTGAAGTGACCGATATTGTCGAAAAAGAAANNTAACCTATAATCAAACACAGCGTTTGTGGTACACAGGTGCAATGTTTAGATACGAGCGTCCCCAAAAAGGCCGTTATCGTCAATTTCATCAATTTGGTGTTGAAACCTTTGGCATGAAAACGGCTGACATTGATGCTGAGTTGATTTTGATGACTGCACGTTTGTGGCAGTTATTAGGGTTAACAAATGTTGTGCGTTTAGAAATTAATAGTTTAGGCGAGATAGAATCGCGTAATGCCTATCGTGCCGCCTTAGTTGACTATTTAACACAACATATTGAGCAATTAGATGAAGACTCTAAACGCCGTTTAAGCACCAATCCTTTGCGTGTGTTAGATAGCAAAGATACAAAAACGCAAGCCGTTTTAGTAGATGCACCGCAATTAATGGATTATTTAGATGAAGAATCACGCGCTCACTTTGCAACTTTAACGGCTGTTTTAGACGGTGCAGGTATTGCGTATACGGTCAATCAACGTTTAGTGCGTGGTTTGGACTACTACAACAAAACCGTATTTGAGTGGGTCACAACGGCATTGGGTTCGCAAGGTACTGTATGTGCAGGCGGGCGCTATGACGGTTTAGTGAGCCAATTAGGTGGACAAGCCACCCCTGCGGTGGGTTTTGCCATTGGTTTAGAGCGTTTAGTATTGTTATTAGAGACCTTGCAACAAAATCACGACACAACTGAGGCCGATATTTACGTGGTTTGTGAAGACAATACCGTGCAAGCAGCATTGCTGTTAGCAGAAACACTAAGGAATAATTTAACAAAATATCGTATTGTGACCCACTGTGGTGGCGGTCAGTTTAAAAGCCAACTTAAAAAAGCCGACAAAACAGGCGCAAAGTTAGCCTTGTTACTCGGCAAAAACGAATTTGACCAACAAACCGTCACGGTAAAGTGGTTACAAACAGGTGAGCAACACCTCATTGCTCAAACAGAATTAGTGACTTATTTAGCCCAGACTTTAGGAGCATCCGTGTGAGTACGCATGACGACGAACAAATAGAAAACCTCAAACGCTTTTGGCAAGACTACGGTACGCCTATTTTAGTGGGTGCAAGTATTGCTTTGGCTGTATTTGCAGGATGGCGTTATTGGCAACAAGACGGACAACAAACAGCTGCTATGGCGGCCAATGCTTATCAGGCTTCTCAAGATGCTTATCAAAAATTAGCTGCTAACCCCGAAGATAAAACGGCTAATACCGATTTACAGCGCGAAGCACAAAAGTTGATGCAAGATTATACCAAAACACCATATGCCGCGAATGCTGCGTTGTTATTGGCTAAACGTGCCATTGACCTTAAAGACTTTAAGGAAGCCGAAAAACAATTACGTTTTGTGTTAACTCAAAAAACGGATGATGGCTTTAAAAGTATTGCCACATTACGTTTAGCGTCAGTATTGGCCGAAGCAGGTGACACCAAAGCCGCATTAGCGGCTTTAAATGGTGACACAAACCCTGCCTTTACGCCAAGCCGTGAAGAATTACGTGGCGATTTACTTAAACAAACGGGTGATATTGTAGGCGCACAAAAAGCTTATCAAGCGGCGACTAAAGTGTTAGTTGAACGTCAAGAGCAACGCCCATTGTTAGAAATGAAAATGGCCGATGTAGGTTTAGAAACCCCTGAAATTAAGCGTGCTTCACCCATTAAAGAAGCGTCTTAATCTAATAGGCTATTATTAAGTTTGTTGTGTGGAGCAATGTTATTTTGATGAAACGTCTGAGTCTAATGAGTTTGGTGTTAGCAATGGTTGCGTGTAGTTCTAACCCTAATGAACACAAGCCGTCACCTTTACCTGCCCTACCCACCAAAGCAGAGCAAGTACAGCTCAATAAACAACACGCTTTGTTTGTGGGTAAAGGATTAAAAGTGGATGAGGTTGCGCCTCATTTAGCAACTCAAAATGACAAAGTCTATGCAGCAAGCCATGATGGTATGGTCATGGCTATAGACGTAAATGCCAAAGCCATTTGGCAGCAGCCAACACAACAAACCATTACGGGTGGTGTGAGTGCCGCTTATGGTCGCGTAGTCGTGGCTAGTGCTAGTGCCGAAGTTATATTGTTAGATGCCACGACTGGACAAATTCAATGGCGTAAAACTTTATTGTCGCCGATTTTGGCCGCACCTGCCCAAACATCTGAGCGCATTGTTGTGCAAAGTAATGACGGCAAAGTGTATGGCTTAGATGCTAAAACAGGCGATACGGTTTGGGTTTTTGATACGCCAGTCGCGGCCTTAAGTTTGCGTGGTTATACCAGTCCTTTAGTAGTCGATGACTTGGTCTTAGTTAGTAATGCGCTAGGCAAAATTGTGGCTTTAGATGCTCAAACAGGTATTGGTCAATGGGAAACCCGTGTTGCCAGTCCTGATGGCCGTTCTGAGTTAGAGCGTATGGTCGATATCGACGGTAATATGTTGTTAAGTGCCGATAAAACCTTGTATGTGGGCAGTTATCAAGGGCAATTAATTGCTTTAGACATTAAAACTAAACCACAAATTAAATGGCAACAAGCTTTATCAAGTTATCAGGCATTAAGCGAAAGTCAAAGCGCGGTGTATGCGGTAGATGCCAATAGTTATGTAATTGCCTTTGATAAGCAAACAGGCAAAGTGATATGGAAGCAACAAGATTTAGCGTGGCGTGGCTTATCTCGTGCAGTCACACTCGATGAGCGTTTATTTGTAGGTGATAAAGATGGTTATGTGCATATTATAGCGCAAGAGAATGGTAAACTACTGGGGCGGTTTAAAGTCAAAGGCGCGGTGGTTGACCTTGCTATTTTTAATCAGCAATTATGGGTTTATACACAAAAAGGCCAATTAAGTGTGTGGTCGTTATCTATTAAACCCTAAAAAGTTATTTATGTCCTCTACGTTGTGTTAGCTCTGACTCTTTAGCTAAAAAGAGTCAGTGTTAAATATCAACAGCCCCCTAGTCGAGAAAGTTGTTCATGAAACCTGTTATTGCCCTCATTGGCCGCCCTAACGTGGGTAAGTCTACCTTATTTAATCAATTGACCAAAAGTCGAAATGCCTTGGTTGCTAATTTGTCGGGGCTGACGCGTGACCGTCAATATGGCGATGGTCGTTTAGAAAATAAATCGTTTATTGCGATTGATACAGGTGGTTTAGGGGAAAGTGATGAAGGCATAGACTCTTACATGGCCGAGCAAGCTAAAACCGCGATTCAAGAAGCGGATATTGTCTTGTTTGTGGTTGATGCCCGC
Organism: Moraxellaceae bacterium UBA2032; assembly: GCA_002333125.1. Lineage (GTDB taxonomy): Bacteria > Pseudomonadota > Gammaproteobacteria > Pseudomonadales > Moraxellaceae > Agitococcus. The sequence continues at coordinate 6,874 of DDBM01000153.1, forward strand.
GCAGGTTT
>DDBM01000278.1:0-6733 GCA_002333125.1 Moraxellaceae bacterium UBA2032
AATGATGTTGGTCTATATGAGCCAGTTCGTGTGCCAATACCGCTGCAATTTCGGCCTCGTTATCGGCATATAAGATTAAGCCTGCATTAACACCAATCACGCCACCCATTACCGCAAAAGCATTGATGTTTCTGTCAGGTAATAGCACTAATTGTAATTGTTGATTTTGGCTTTGAGCCGCAAACGCCAACTTGTAACTTAAATTTTCTAAATAATTATTTATTAATGGGTCGCTTAATACAGGCGTGGTGGCGCGTAATTCACGCAAAAATTGTCGCCCAAGCGCATACTCTTGTGCCGCGTTGGTGCTAAATGTGGCAAAATCGGGTAGGGGATTATCGGGCTGTGCATTGCCCACAAGCGGCGTGCTTGCCAACGCCAAACCTAGTAATAACAGTGACTTAAAATAATGAGCCATACGTTGTCAATAAAATATGAGTAAATAGGAAAGGTCAAATGAATATCCTTGATGCGCGAGGCCTACGTTGCCCTATGCCTTTGTTAAAATTAAAGCAGAGTTTACATCAACTCAATGTGGGAGAAGTGTTAACAGTCATGACCACAGACCCCGTTTCGCAGCGAGATTTTGTGGCTTTTTTACAACGTAGCCCGCATAGCTTGTTGTCGGCAACACAACAAAACGAAGACTTTATTTTTGAAATTAAAAAAGGCGAATAGTTAAGCCATTGAAAGGAGTAAGCGATGAATCGTCATGATATATACATTTGGGAAGCGAGTGCAGCCGATTTAAGCAAAGATTTTAACGAATTGCTTGAAAGTGGGGGTGATTATGCCGAGATAGAACAAAGCCCCTCCGCTAATTTATTAGCTTTTGCCGATGCCTTACAACAGCATCAAAAAACAGTTGATTATGGTGATGGTTTTTTTACAGACATGGCGTGGCACATTTACAACACACTAGCAAAAGCACCACTGATCGAATTGCCAGAAGACGAATGGCAACGCCCCTTGCGTGACATCGTTCAACTTGCACTAGATTATAATTTGATTGTTGCTGACGAAGAAATAGCAATGGCTTTTTTGCCAACAGGAAAAATCAGGCCATACGGTGCCGAAGACGAATGGTCAGCATTATTAGGAGAATTGGCTGAGGCTGATGAAGTACGTTTGGCTTATGAAGAAACAAAGTTGCCAACTACAGTAAAAGCTTATGCCACATGGGTTAGAGACTTATTAGATAAAAATTTAGGTCAATACGGGTTTAAAAAGGTAAGAGCATACAAACATAGTACAAATGGTACTTTTCACTCTATTTATTGTCGAGAAGTTGATACAGGACAACAATACTTAGATTTTACACATGTAGGGCAGAGTCCTTATTTTAGTACTGGGACAACATTTTATATGTTCTGCCCTATGGTAAAAGATATTTATAATCTTTTTGATTTTTATAAAAACATCAATGAAGTTTTTAGGGCTGCATTAGGGTCATTTACAGATATTACTGGCTATACATCATCTCCCCTCAGCGAAGACTTAGCACAACGCCACATAAACGATGTCATTAACTATATCATTAAACCTATTTTTGATAAGACTACTGATATTAAGGGGTTAGATAATTTTGTCAATGGATGGTTGTCCAAGCAGCCTTTAAGTTATACGGATACGCTAAAAGGTTCTCCACCTAAGCCAAAGCCACAATCGGAACGAACTTTTTTAACACCTGATAGATTTAGAGGCATGGGGTTTTATTGTCCTCAACAACTCATTGTTGCTCGTTTAGCCAATAACCCTGAATATGAAAAATTAAGAACCTTTTTTGAGGCGAAGAAAAGCTTTGGTGCAAACGACGAAGCCCGCGCTACAGAATGGCCCAAATTAGTACAGTATCTTGAAGAAGAGATTAACCCCAACACGTTTTGGCAGCAATATGCCTTATTAAAAGAAGAAGAAAAACGTCTAGAAGAAGACAGAATTCAACAGTTAATTACACAATTCAAACTTAATCCCGATGAGGAATTAATTCCTGTATCAGACCAGTGGTATGACTCTCAAACCAATTTAATTTGGCAGCGTTGTTGTATTGGGCAACATTGGCAAAATGGACAAATAGCAGGTAAGGCAGAATTATTGAGTTGGAACGAGAAGGAGGCCTATTTAGAGCGATTTAAGGATTCAGGCTGGCGTTTACCGACTCGTCAAGAGTTAACAAATTTATCATTTATTAAAAAAGTCGGATATATCACTAAGAAAGGGTTTGATTTTTATGAGCAAGCACAAGTAAGCTTTTCAGAACATTGGATCGAACCACATAAACCATATGGAATTTCACATAGAGGGGATATTTGTATATTGAGTACCAGTCCTCGTGGTGGAAGATCAAAGTCTAGTGATGCCCCTAATCTAGTAGGCTATTTGCGCTTAGTTAAATCTGTTCGGTAGGATGGGTTGAGGAACGAAACCCATCACATTGATTTTGTTAATAAATCGTGGGTTTACTACGTCATCCACACGCTACTGTTGACGTTTGCCAAAAGAGGCAACGTTATTATTCGTAGGGGGGCATGGTTGCACCATCCGCGAAGAGTACACACCCTTTACCAAAAATAGGGCGCAATCATGCGCCCCTACAGATTTAAAATTAAGTTAAAAGGGGTTAACAGGCTCTCAATCAAAGCCCCTCAATATGCTTTAGCACTGCCGCCGCATGGCCTTGTGCCTTTACTTTAGGCCACATGGTTTGTAGCTTGCCTTGAGCATCAAAAAAGAACGTGCTTCTTTCTATGCCCATGACCTGTTTGCCATACATATTTTTAAGTTTAATCACCCCAAAAGCATTACAAACGGCTTCGTCCACATCGCTAATCAATTCAAACTCTAAACATTCATTGGCTGTAAATTTTTGGTGCGATTTAACGCTATCACGCGATACGCCAATAATCACACAGTCTATGGCCGCAAAATTTGGTGTTAAGTCTCTAAAATCTTGTGCCTCTGTAGTGCAAGCAGGGGTAGCATCTTTAGGGTAAAAATAAATAACTGCCTGACGGCCTGCAATCAAATCAGATAACGCCACTTGTTGTTGGGTGGCGGTATTGACAACCAAATCAGGTAAGGTGTCACCAAGTTGTATAGACATAACTAATTCCTAAAGTATGTTTTATGTATTTGGTTTTAGTGGGTTGTTGATGTTTTGACTTAGTCCTCACTCTAGCCCTCTCCCAACGGGAGAGGGAGTTCTCTCTCCCTGTGGGAGAGAGCTAGAGTGAGGGAAGAATAGCATAATATGCTCAAAATTCAGTCAAAAATAGGCGCACGCTCAAACATCAACAGACCCTAGTTTTTATAAGGTTCTAAAATCGCATCTAAATTAAGGTCATCACAAAACAAAATAAAGTTTTCGCGTAGCGTGCCTAAATGTGCTTTTGCAGGAATATTTACTACCATATTTAACGCAAACATCGGCGAGCCTGTATGTGGCGCGGCATAGGTACTGGTTTCTAAAGACTCAATATTCATTTGCTGACTGGCAAAAAAGTTAGCAATTTCGTGAACAATACCAGGGTTATCTAAGGCAACCACATCAATACGATACGGCAAAGACTCGCGTTGTGGGGTGCGTGCTTGAGTGCGTTTGGTAATAATAGACAAATGCAAACGCTCTTCGAGTTGATGCACTTGACTCTCAAACTTAGCAATCGCGTCCCATGTGCCAGACAACATCATAATAATAGAAAATTCTTGCCCCATGACAATCATACGGCTATCGGCAATATTACATTTGGCTTCGGTTGCGGTACGCGAAATTTCGTCCACAATTCCTGTTTTGTCGCCACCCAAGGCCGCTAAAACTAAATGATTATCCATGTTGTATCCTCGTGAGCCAAAAAACGTGGCCTCGACTTTAACGGTAGCGCGTGGGGTCTGCAAGTCCTGCCGCTAAAAAACCTTCTTTACGTAAACGACAGCTATCACATTTGCCACAGGCTTTGCCATCTAAATCGGCTTGATAACAAGATACCGTTAGTGCGTAATCTACCCCTAGCATCATGCCTTGTTTAATAATGTCGGCTTTAGATAAATGTAATAACGGGGTTTGAATGGTGAGTGCCAAACCTTCTACGCCTGATTTGGTGGCTAAATTGGCTAATTGTTGAAANNGCTTCGGCTTTAATCACTTCGGCAAAGCCTAGGGCAAACGATAAAAACACCGTGTTACGTGCAGGCACATAGGTCACAGGAATGCCTTCGCTGGCGTGTTCGGGTACATCAATCGAGGTGTCGGTGAGGGCAGAGCCACCAATACCACCTAAATCAATATTAATAATACGATGGTCTTTTGCGCCTAAGGCTTGTGCCAAACGAGAGGCGGCAGCAAGTTCGCTGTTATGGCGTTGGCCATAGGCAAAACTAAGGGCGTGGCAGTCGTATGTTTGNNCCTGCTTCGTTATTCCATAAAAATTTGTGTAATTGCAATTGTAAGCGTACTGCTAGTTTGTCATCCAAAATCCATTGTGCCAGTTCGGTGGGGTTTTGTTGGCCATAACTTGGCGAAAATAACACATCACTGACACGCGGTATTAATTGATATTCATCGAGTTTAAAACGCGCCCAGTCATAGTCACGTTTGCTACAAATCACAAACTTGATTTGGTCGTGAGGGGTAAGGTGTGGCACGTTGTCGTATAAATTACGATGTGATTCGCCAGAGTCGGGTGTTTTAAGGTCAAGCACTTTACTCACTCGCACATCAACTTGGCTTACATCGAGTGCGCCACTTGTTTCTAATGACACCTGATAACCTGCGTCACACAATGCAGTCAGCAGTAACAAGCAATTGGGTTGCGCTAAAGGTTCGCCACCTGTCACACACACATAACGTGCGCCATAGCTGGCGACTTGCGCTAAAATTTGCTCTAGGCTGTATTTTTCGCCACCTGTAAAGGAGTAAGTGGTGTCGCAGTATTGGCAGCGTAGGGGGCANNAAAAATAAGGCGCGGATTTTAGCATAAATCGAAGCTGTTTGGCCTAACAGAAGTCTTCTTTCTCTAAGGCTTCCTCTCCCAATGGGAGAGGATTGAGGTGAGGGTGCTGAGTTTATTTTTTAGGCTTGTCTGCTGTTTTAACAGGCGTAGCAGGTTTTTTATCTTCAGGAACACTAATCTTTTGCGCAGTTAAATACACTTTAGCGGCTTTGGCTTCGTCAGACTGAGGAAACTCTTTAATAATACGCTGCATATATTTAATAGCATCTGGAGTTTTTCCATCAACGTCGGCAAAACTGGCAAGTTTGAGTAACGCAGCAGAGGCTTTGGCAGAATCGGCATAGTTATCAACCACAATTTTAAAGCTTTTTTTGGCATTATTAACATCGGCAGGGCTGGCAGCCAAATAAAACTCCCCTAACCAATAATAGGCACTTGGAATATATGCACTTTGTGGATAGGTTTTAATAAAATTACGCATCGGGTTAATAGCTTTGTTTGGCCCACCATTTTTAAAGGTTTGATAGGCAGCGTAGTAATCGCGTTTGTCGTCGTCAGGGTTGACAGGTGTGGCTTCGGGTTTGGATTCTGTGGTGGCGGTACTAGCCGAGGTTGCCGCACTATTATTAGCGGCTGCATTAGCTTCGGCAGCAGTGGTGCGATTATTTAGCTCGGTAATACGTTGGTCTAAGTCTAAATAACGATTACGTGCATCTTGTTTCATACGCTCAATAATATTGGCTTGCACCTCAAGTGCACCATTTAGCTCACGTAGTTCTTGTTGCAGTTGTTGCACCTTTTGAAAGAGTTGCCACTGCATTGTTGGTGTAGATTCAACATTAATAACGGGTGCGGCAACAGGTTCGGGGGTGGGGCTTTTGCTAAGTGATTTCTCTTCAATCACTATCCCTGCGGCAAAACTGGCTTGGCATATCGCAAAACATAATACAGATGCTGTAAATTTATACATAAAAAACCCTAAAGAGCTGCAATAACAATGACTGAGACATTATCTTTACTTTTACGTGCATTTGCTAGCTCTAACATATCTAAAGCAATACCTTCAATATCGTGGTCGCGCCCTAATAATGCCGCTAACTCGTCATCAGAGAGCATTTCGTATAAGCCATCGCTACATAATAAAAAACGGTCACCTTGATTAATTTTAAGATAATCATAATCAATGGCCACATGAGGCTCTAAGCCTAAAGCACGGGTTAAAATATTACGCGATACTTTTTCTTCGGCTTCTTCACGGCTATAAAAGCCTTGGTCTATAAAATCTTGTAGTAAAGAATGGTCATGCGTCACCGCCATGAGGCGTTCGTCTCGTAATAAATAGACTCTAGAGTCACCTACGTGAGCATGATGCAAATAACCATTTTCAATAATCACGCCTACAAAAGTTGTTCCCATACCACGACAACGCACCGAATGTTTGGCTTTTTCTCGAATAACGGCATGAGCCGTTTGTAACGCGGTTTCTAAACGCTCATGAGGCGACACACCACGCATAGTTTGTTTTAAAATTGCACTGGCGGTATCAACGGCGGTGCGACTGGCCACTTCACCTGCGCTGTGGCCGCCCATACCATCGGCTAATAATGCAATATTTAACGCAGGCAAGCATAAAATGCAGTCCTCGTTACTGGTGCGCGTTTTACCTGTGTCGGTGTGGCCAACCATCATCAGCGTATTCAAAGTACACTCTACTCCTTGAGTTAAACTTGTTTTTGACCACAAGATTCAACACAGTCTTTAATGGCTCTAGCAAATTCACGGCC
>DDBM01000278.1:6817-13718 GCA_002333125.1 Moraxellaceae bacterium UBA2032
CCCAAGACCGTGCCTGTTTTGGTTTTGCTGGAGTCGGTAATACGCGCAATACCAAAGTCAGTAATTTTGACTTCACTATTGTCGGGATTGTACATAATGTTGGCGGGCTTAATATCACGATGCACAATATTAAATTCGTGGGCGTAATCTAAAGCNNCCTTTTAAAAACTCCATCGCAATATAGGCTAAATCGTGTTCTTCACCTGCATCATAAATAGTCACAATGTTAGGATGATTGAGACGGCCTGCGGTTTCGGCTTCGCGGAAGAAACGCTCTTTAACGTCATCTAACTCATCGGCTTCAAATTCTTCTTTTAAAGCCATGGTTTTAATAGCAACCACGCGGTTAATTTTTGGGTCTTTACCCAAATAAACCACACCCATTGCGCCTTTACCCAATTCTTTTTCGATTTGATAACGACCAAGCATTGGTTTTTCGTCACTGTTAGGGTCTAAAATCAGCGTAGAGTTAGAGGCAGAACCACTACTGCCACCTAAAATAACGGTTTCTTCGAGTTTTTTGGCGCGAGCCAATTTGTCTTTTAGGTCTCTAAAGTCAGGTGCAAAATCAGAGATATATTGATAAACCGAGATGGCCTTATTAAATTGACGTTTACGCTCGTAATCTAAGGCTAAGTTATACATCACCGCCAAAATATCTTCATCACGCGGACATTGACGAAATTTTTCAAAGGCCATATCTAACTGGCCTTGTTGTTGTAAGGCCAAGCCCAACATGCGATTAGATTCGGATGATTTTTCATCAGAGCGTAATTTGGCTTTTTCGGTGACTAAATAATGTTTGGTGGTGAGTAAGACGTGTCCCATAACCACTAAGGCCGCAGGCAACATTAACGGCACCCAAATGCCCGAATTGGTCATTAAGACAAAGTGAGCTACCATTAAACTACTCACAAAACCAAATGATACTAACACCGCTTGTTTAGCAGATAAACGCGGTAGTAATACACAAATATACAATGTGCCTAGTAAAAATAAGCCCCAACGTAAGAGGTTGCTCCACTGCGGCACTATAAAAAAGTTTTGATTTAAAATGCTGGCCACATTGTGCGCCAAAATTAATACGGGCTCCATTTTGGGCGAGATAGGCGTAACTTGTGGTGAACCTAAACCATAAGCCGTAGGGCCAATAATCACGATTTTATCTTTGTATTTATCAACGGGAATTTTACCGCTGACCACATCATAAAAAGAGTCGACTCTAAAAGGAGAGGAGTCGTTTACGTCACCATAATAAAAGGTACGCATTTGTGAAAAGGCATCGGTTTTAATATTGATTTTACCCAGTTGTACACTTTGTCCTAAATTAACCCGAATATCTTTGGCATCTAAATTCAAGCTTTTAGCCGCTAACATCAAGGCTAATGAGGGATATAACGAGCCATCATAACTCACCACTAAAGGCTCGGTACGCACACCACCATCACTGTCGGGGTTATAGCTTAAATGACCAAGAAGGGCGGCACTTTTACCCAAGATAGGAATAGGCGGCACAGCAAAATTGGTTTCGGGAGGCAACATATTGAGCGAGGTGGCATCAATATTATCGTGAATGTTTTCGGGGGTAACTTGGTGTTTAGTCACATAATCAGGTAGTTTTGTATCGGCGCGACCTTGCATTTCGCCCAACACAAATTGCATCGGTAACACAACATTATTAGCCGCTGTCATGCTATCGGCTAATTGTTGGTCGGTATTAAGTGCAGACTCCGCTTCGGCCAATTTCATGCCTAATTCGCCAATTGCATTGTTGTCGGTCATCGAGGCTAAATTTTGATTGTAATAATCGTTTAAATCTATAATAGATTTTAAGCCCGCATCAATTTGTGGCTCTGATAAAAAAATAGGTACGCCAATGGCCTTTGCGCCACCTTGATGTAAGCCTGCAATCATTTGTGCCAAATAGCTACGCGGCCACGGCCAACGACCAATATTTTCGATGCTTTCATCATCAATCGCAATCACCGCTATTTTGTCACCTGCGCTATGCACGCTCGACTTTACACCTACATCATAGGCATTACGTTCTAGGTTTTCGATGACAGAAGAGGGCGATGCGGCAACCATCAACCCCGCAATGACAAGGCCAACCACCCAGTCGCTTTTCCACGAAAAAGATATTTTAGCCATAGTCGCTAATCCTGCTGCTATTTAGTGAAGAGAGATAAGAATCGTGCTGCATTTTTGACTTACGCAGTTATCGCTTAGGTGTTTTTTAAGGCTAACGCGTGATACTTATTTAGTCTTTTACCTTAAGCCTAGTCTTTAGGCACGGTAAGTTTTTGTGTTATTTATCATAATTAACCCGATTTTAACTATAACTTAAAGCCTAGGTACAGTATTAAAACAAAAATTACCGATGACTGGTGTCTTTTACTTAAATTAGCACGTTTTATAAGCAAATTGGTGCTGAGTTGTTTATAGCCCAAGATGCCCCTAGTGCTAATTTTTAGAGTTTTTGTTTTATTGTTTAACAATAGTTGTTAAAAATTGCGCGTTTTTTGTTAGTTTCTGTCGTTAAGTAGATGCCTAAATATAAGCGTGGCCTTAAATATTGAGCGAAGGAGCTTTTATGTCAGCCTCAAGGGTAATAAATGCCCCTAGTTATACAGATGAAGAGCTTGCCTTGCAAACACGCTTTTATGTGTCGGTACGCCGTGCCAGTGGCCGTGTTGTAGATATGGTTTGGTTTAGACAAAATAAAGAATATGCACGTGCGATGTTAGACTTTGCCGATAACATTGTTGACCGTGAAGCGCGTGATGCCTCACGTTGTTTGCGCCAACATTTATCGTAAATGGCTTTGATTAGGTGTTAACACGGCATTTAGAGCCATATCCCATGCTGCAATAGGTATTTGTGTGACTTGTTGGCATTGGTGAGCTAAACCGACTGTAAATGCTTGCCCCCATTTTTTACGCGCTAAACTTCTATCATAAAAACCACCTCCCATACCTAAGCGTTGGCAGTGACTATCAAAACCAACCAATGGCATACACACCATATCTAGTTGATGAATAAATAAACGTGGCCTACCTTGAGGCTCTTTAAAACCAAAACGATGTTTTTGTAGCCTTGAATGAGCATAAATGCGTACAAACGCTAATTCATACTTAGGAAAACGTCTTAAAACAGGTAAATAACATTTTTTATGGTGTTTTAGCGCGAGCTTTATTAGGGCTTGAGGATTTAACTCACCATCTGTGGCTTGATAAAAGGCAATCCGTTGTGCTGTTTTAAAACAGGGGAGTTTAACTAATCGTTGCGCTGTTTTTTTTGCGGCGTTTTTTTGTTGATAAGGTGTAAGTTGACGACGTTTTTGGCGTAGCTGTTGACGCAGTTGTTTACGTATGAGGTTTAACTGGGTATTAGACATAAATACGAGCCGCTTTATTACATTAGGAATAAGCAAATTTTCAATGATTTTAACTAGAGTCTATTGATGTTTTGAAATTCAGGTTGTTTTGCCTGAAAAATCCAAATAAAACCACATCAAAAGAGGCTTCGACTCCGCTCAGCCAGCACAAAAACGCTCCCTGAGAGTCGAAGGGATAGTTTAAGCAAGCGTCAACCAGCCCTAGATATAACACCACGAATCAATAAAAGTTGTTGAATAACAACCAAAAGCTTACGTATTAAAAATATTGCTAATGGGTAGCCAAAAAAAGCATTCTAGATAAGATACGTTAGTTTATGTGTATTGGTTTTGACTTGAGCCTTACCTATTTTCTGATAACTCCATGTATTCTGATGCTCGCTCCCAAGTTGGGTCTAATTCGGTTGCCTTCTTAAAGTTCAAATAAGCCTTTTCAAAAGAGCCTTCTTTATATTGAATACGTCCAAGATAGTAATAGGCATATTCGTCATTTGGGTGAGTAGATATTCTAGTGTTAACCTTTGATCTAAGTATTTCTATTTCATTTTTTAGGTAATGTTCTTCATATTGAGTAGGTAAACTGGGTAGATCTAGGCTTTTTTCAATTTTCTCTACTTCATCGAATGTGTCAGAAATTACTAATAAAATAGAAGACTCAATCAATGTTGAAACAATTATAGTTATGGTTAAAGCCCAAATAGCAATAGTTAATTTTTTTGACTCACCAGAAATCATAAATATCCCCCTTTTGATGTAAATTTTTTAGTCGTTTAATTTGAAGTATAAAAAATATTTAAAATAAACGAACTTCCTGCATTTGTTTTACGAAAAAACTCTACTTTTAAGAGAACTTGTTTTTAATATGGTGATGGTATTAGTAGATAGTACCTCTACTAAAAATAGAGGTGCTTATAAAAAAACTCAACAATATAGTTTAAATAAGCGACGGCTAATCTAGTGGCTACAGAGGATTGATGGTTGAGAGCTTTGTTTGGAGGGGACGTAACTTACTTTTAAAAGTACTCCAGAGTGCCGCTATCCATCTAGACCCTTGAACCCAGAGGTTCAAGGTGGAAAGGAGTATGCCACTTTAGGCTTTCTGAACTAGAGGTCTTGCGACTTAGCAGACATGCACACCGTAAACAATACGTCATTTCCGAAAGAAAAATTATCGGCTCAGGGGACGCGATAGATCGGCGCACACTCCAGAGATGTTTTTAGTATATCGCAGTAAACGTAAGATGCAAGCCATGAGGCAAGCATTTTACAGTTTAGGTGTTTCTTTGTTTAAGATTTATACACAAAACGCTTTTTTTTCAATGGCTTAGTTTGTTTTAGCTAAGGCTTTATCAATTTTGCCTGTGAGCATTTGCAAGGCTTGACCCATTTTTTGAGCCATATCATTTTGTTTTTTGTTTTCAAATAACTCATGGCATATATTAAGTGCAGCCAACACCGCAACGCGCTCGCCTTCTAAACCACGCGCCGCTTGGCGTATTTCTTTCATCTTTTCATCAAGATACTTAGCGGCTTGTTTTAGTGTTTCTTGCTCGGTAGCAGGCGATTCTATGCGATAGCTTTTATCAAAAATAATCACATCAATAGGCTGAGTAGACATAACGTAATCCTTAAAAAAAGAGGGTGAGCTTAGACTTCAGGGCTTTCTAATGCTTTTAAGCGTAAAATAATGGCCTCAACACGCGCCCGCGCATGGTCATTTTTACGACTCAGTTCTTCTTTTTCGGCCAGTAACTTGCTACGCTCAGCATGCCACGACGCTTCTTTAGCTTTAAAAGACTGACTTTCAGCTTCTAGGCTTTCGAGTTGCGCTTTTAATTGACGCGTATCGCCACTGGTCTGTTTTAAGTTATGATTCTCGGCACTTAAGGCTTGAATCTTTTGAATGAGGCTGTCGATGCGCGAATTTAACGCGCGAAAGTCTTGTTCTAGCATTTTTTTGTCGCACTACAAGAGTTTGGCGGCTAATATAGATTTTATATTTAACCGTGGTCAATGTGAGAATTTATTATGCACCCTGTTGCTACCGTTCCCAGTTTGCAGTCATTGCAACACATGTTACAAGATTTGCAGTTAGTGGCAACCGCCAGTGAAATGCACGGTTTTATTACGGGTTTATTAGCGGCAGGTGTACGCCTTAATAGACAACAACTTATAAAAATCTTGGAGGCTCATACCGAAACCGACCAAGTCTTTGATGATGCCCTGATTGCGACCGTATGGCAAATACAATTAGCCACCCTAGAGGCTTTAGGTGCATCGGATATTGTTTTTAGTCCATTATTGCCCAGTGATGATTATACACTAAATGAGAGGGTGACGGCTTTAGCCGATTGGTGTCAAGGCTTATTGGCAGGTTTTGGTTTGGCAGTACGTGGCGATGATGCGCGTTTACAAAAAGGCGACATTCAAGAAACCTTACAAGATATTGTTAACATTGTGCATGTGGACGGTGACTTTGAAGCCGAAACCGAAGAAGACGAAAAAGCTTATGTAGAGTTATATGAATTTGTACGTTTTGCGGTGGTACATTTATTTGAAGAAATGTCGCCTACAGAAGAGCATCGCCCGCAACATGACCAATTACACTAGGGATTGTTGGTGTTTTGTCGTTTCCCTCACCCCNNAAGAGTTATTAAAATATGCACTCTCTTTTGCCTAGACAGCAGTTTGCTCAACGTCGTAACGCTTTAATGCAATGGATGGGGTCGGACTCCGTTGCCATATTGCCTGCGGCACCGCAATATATTCGTAATCGTGATGCCGATTATCGTTATCGCCAAGACAGTGATTTTTATTATTTATCGGGTTTTGCCGAGCCAGAGGCCGTGCTGTGTATTATTCCTAATCGTCCTTTGGGTGAATTTGTGCTGTTTTGCCGTGAGCGAGACAAAGAGCGCGAATTATGGGACGGTTATAGAGCAGGCTTAGAGGGTGCTATTGAGTTATATGGTGCTGATGAATCATACCCAATTAGTAAACTTGATGAAATTATGCCTACCTTAATGGAAGGCAAAAAAAAGCTTTACGTTAATTTGGGTGGTCAAGCCGAATTTGATAATAAAGTGATTCATTGGCTTAATAGTATTCGTGCTAAGGCGCGACAAGGTGCAAAAGCACCTGCCGAATTGCTGATGCTCAATCATTTATTACATGAATTACGTTTGTATAAAAGTGCCGAAGAATTGGGTGTGATGCGTAAGGTGGCCACCATTAGTGCCAATGCTCACATTAAAGCCATGCAAAAAGCCCAAGCAGGTTTATATGAATACGAACTCGAAGCCGAATTAATCTATGAGTTTATGCGTCATGGTTGTGTTGCGCCTGCCTACAATACTATTGTGGGGTCGGGTCATAATGCCTGTATTTTACATTACGTCGAAAACCGTCGCCAAATGCAAAAAGGTGAGTTGGTATTAATTGATGCGGGGGCAGAGTTAGACCATTACGCCGCCGATATTACCCGTACTTTTCCTGTGTCGGGTC
>DDBM01000004.1 GCA_002333125.1 Moraxellaceae bacterium UBA2032
TGATGACAAGCCATATTGACAGCCAAGAGCCTCTACCCAAAGCCTTGCTTGACAGCTTATTGGCTGCTAAAAACTTTCAGTCGGGCTTACAAACCTTACGTCAAATAGAATTTGCTTTGTTTGATTTGGGTATTCATGGTCAAGCTCCGCTATCTATTGAGGGGATTCAAGCGCAAATTGATAAAGTTCGTGCTGANNTACAGCTACAAATGGGCAGAAGTGTTATCAAGCGATGCTTTTTCGCGTTTTGAAGCCGAAGGTATTTTTAACCGCAACACAGGCTTAGCTTTTAGACAAAACGTGTTAGCTAAAGGTGGCAGCCAACCTGCCCTTGAGTTGTTTACAGCCTTTAGAGGACGTGAGCCGAGTATTGACGCGCTGTTGCGTCATAGTGGTTTAGAAAAGGCTTGATTTAACATTGCCCCTTCGACCCTTCGGCAGGCTCAGGGCTGGCCAAGCTCAGGGCGCATTTTTGTGGTGGCTCTCCTTCGACTTCGCTCAGGAAACAGAGTCATGGTGGCTGAGCGGAGTCGAAGCCATGTTTTGTAGAGTGGGTAGACAAAGGAAACCCACCTTTTTGATTTTGCTAATAATTTTGTGGGTTTTGCGCCTCAATCCACACTACGTTTGCTTACACACATTAGGACTTAACATGATTAAAAAACGCTTTATTGCAGGGGCTATCTGCAAAAAATGCCAAAAACAAGACGTGATTAGGTGGTGCAAAAATAATGACACTGAGCAAGAATGGATTGAATGTGTCAGTTGTGGTTATCACGAAGACAAACCCGACGAAGTGATGAATGCCGAACATCCACAACCAAGCAGCGATGGCATTGTAAATATTGTAAGATTCAAGTAATTCATTTGAATTACTCATTTATGCCAGTATATTTAACACCATGAAAAACGACTTTGACCCCAACAAACCTGCCGTACCCATTGCCTATCCACGGTTATTATTAGACATGATGCTTGAGCGTGGTTTTAGTCGCCAAGAAGTGTTAGCAGACTCAAATATAGACGCAAACTTATTTGATAAGCCCGAACATCGCCTCACCCCTGCCCAATTTTTATTTTTAATTTTACGTTGTTTTTATTTAAGCAAAGACCCGTCTTTAGGTTATGAAATGGGCTTACGTACGCCTGTTACCTCACATGGATTTTTGGGTTATGGGGTGATGAGCTGCGCCAACTTAGAAGAAGCGATTAAACTCGCGCAACGCTTTGTGCGGCTACGCACTGTGTTAATGAATTTTAGACTCTACGAAGAAGATGGCTTTGCCATCATGGAGGCTAACACTAACTCGCCTGTGGGTTTATTACGCCAGTTTGTTTTTGAAAGTTTGTTGTTAAGTTTAGCGCGAGCAGGCAGTTTTATTACTGGCAACAGTATTAATGCAGGTGAAATTCATTTTGATTTTGCCGAGCCACCTTATTATCAATCGGTTAAAGACAAATTACCGCCTATTTTTTTTAACAAACCTGCCAACCAATTACGTTTTCCTAAAGCCTTTTTAAAACAGCCCTTAATTATGGCCGACCCTGTTGCCGCTAAATTAGCCGCAGAGCAATGCGAACGTGAATTGGCTTTATTTGACAGCAGTGATGATATTTCTACCCAAGTCCGCGCTATGCTGCATCATCAACAAGGNNCACGCACCCTTAAAAGACGGCTACAGCAGTCTGGCTTAGGCTTTCAACAACTATTAGATGAAGCGCGTAAACGTGATGCCATTAAACTACTACAAAACACTTCGCTGACCATCGAGCAAATTGCCCAACGCCTAGGCTATACTGACCCTGCCAATTTTAGTCGTGCCTTTAAAAAATGGACGGGCGAAAATCCTAGTGCTTATAGGCAGGTTAACTAAAACGTTTACGATACATTTTGGGCGGCTCGCTATACCAACGCTTAAACGCTCGATTAAACGCGCTTTGCTCGGAATAGCCCAATAACAAGGCAATATCGGTTAACGACAAGGTTTTGTCTTGTAGATACCGAATTGCCAACTCGCGCCGTGTATTTTCCAAAATATCCTGAAACACCAAACCGCGTTCTTGTAAACGGCGTTGTAAAGTGCGTGACGATAACGCCAAATGTGCAGCCACCACGGGCAATGTCGGTTCACCTTCATGCAAACTTTGTACAATCACTTGTTGCAGCTTTTCCTCAAACATATCGGCTTTGGGTAAAACCAATAATAAAGCTTCGGCTTGTTGAGATAATAAATCTAATAACGTGGTATCGCTATGTAATAACGGAATCGACAAAAAAGACAACGGAAAGCGCACACAGGTAAAATCTTTTTCAAAATCAACAGGACACTTAAAGTAATCTAGGTAAGTTTTTAAATTTTTGGGCTGTGGATTGACAAAACACACATACGAAGGATGCAAAGGCTGACTGGTTAGAATATTCAAAAAGTTAAACAAAGCCGCAATGGAGGTTTCGTCAACCAATGCACCCGGTTTACCGTACTCAACCCCCCAACGTAGCTCCATACCGCGCTCATCAACACTCACACTAAAAGGGTTTACGTCATACACCAAACGCTGATAACGTGCAAAACGATTTAATGCTTCGCCCAAACTTTGACACGATAAAACCAAATATCCCAAAACACCCACATGACGNNTAAATTTGTCCACAACAGTAAAGAAATACGCGATTGATTACCATAAAGTGTAATGGCTTCGTTTAACTCAGGAATATTAACGCCTTTTTCTTGAGCAAAATCGCCCAACATGCCCAGCATAGAGCCAGTTAAAAATAAACCTTTAAACATAATGCGCTCCTCGTGTTGTTGTTATATAGAGA
>DDBM01000040.1:0-3477 GCA_002333125.1 Moraxellaceae bacterium UBA2032
GCATTGCACTGACCCTTCATTTGTAGATTATTTTTGGACAATTCGGATTATGCACGCCCCGATTTGGCGGCTCATGGCACTGACCGAGACCTTTATTCCTGTTAAAGTTTTTCATACCATTTCTACAGGTTATGCAGGTTTTTTGGGTGCATTAATGAAACAAAAAACGGGCAAACCTTTGATTTTATCCGAACATGGCATTTACACCAAAGAACGCAAAATTGACCTGTTTCAAGCCCAATGGATTAGAGACAATCGTGGCACTTTGGCCAAAGATAGCTCCGAAATTGCCTATTTTAAAAACTTATGGATTCGTTTTTTTGAAGCATTAGGCCGTGATTGTTATCATCATGCCGACCGTATTATTGCCTTATACGAAACTAATCGTTTACGCCAAGTTAAAGACGGCGCACCTGCCGAACGCACCGAAAACATTCCTAATGGCATTAATTTACCTCATCTCGAAAAATTACGTACGCTACGCAGTGATGACATTCCGCTCACTATTTGTTTAATTGGCCGTGTTGTACCGATTAAAGACATTAAAACCTTTATTAGAGCCATGCGTACCGTGGTAAATCAACTGCCACAGGCCGAAGCATGGATTGCAGGCCCCGAAGATGAAGATCCCGATTATGCTGCCGACTGTCACAGCCTTGCCGAAGGTTTAGGCTTAACCGAGCATGTTAAATTTTTAGGCTTTCAACGCATTGATGAATTATTGCCTAAAGTGGGTTTATTAGTGCTTAGCTCTATTTCGGAAGCCTTACCTTTAGTGATTTTAGAAGCTTATGCCGCAGGTGTGCCTTGTGTTTCTACCGATGTTGGCTCATGCCGTCAATTAGTCGAAGGACTGGGTGCGATTGATAAATCTATTGGCGCATCGGGTATGATTGTTGGCATAGCCAACCCCACCGAACTCGCACAAGCCATTATTAGTTTATTAGGCAACCCTGAACGTTGGCGCGCCGCACAAACCGCAGGTATTACCCGTGTTGAGCGTTATTACACCCAAGAACAAATGTTTGGCCGTTATCGCTCGGTGTATCAAAACGCAATGACCTCATCAAATAACACCACTTGCCCACGAGGAAAACGCTAATGGCTGGTATTGGCTTTGAACTGCGTAAACTACTACGCCGCGACAGCTTATTAGGCATGATGCAAGCCTATGCCTATGCAGGCATTATTAGCTCAGGGCCTTGGGTATTGTCGATTGTCGGGATTTTGGTCATTGGTTTAATGAGCATCTCGATGGTTGTACCTGAGTTTTTAATTACTCAGTTTCAGGTTAGCGTCACCTACTTAGTGGCTTTTAGCTTAACCATAACGGGCTTTGTGCAACTGGCTTTTACCCGTTTTACTTCCGATAGACTGTTTGAAAAACGTGCTGATATTATTTTGCCCAACTTTAATGGCTTACTTTTGTGGGTCACTTTAGTCACAGGCATTTTGGGCATACTCGCTATTTTATTTTTATTTCCACAGCAAAGCATTATGTATCGTTTATTGATGCTCGCGGGTTTTGTGATAATGAGTGATATTTGGATTGCCACCATTTTTTTATCGGGTATGAAGCAATATAAAGCCATTTTAAATAGTTTTGCAGTGGGTTATGGCTGCACCGTGGGTTTTGCTTTGTTACTACGCCCTTTTAACTTAGAAGGCTTATTGGGTGGTTTTGTACTAGGTCAGTTTATTTTATTAATTGGCATGGTGATTTTGATTTTACGCAACTATCCGTCGCGTTATTTTATTGCCTTTGATTTTGCCAAAAAGAAGATGTTTTTTTGGAGTTTAGTATGGGTCGGCTTTTTTTATAATTTTGGTTTGTGGCTCGATAAATTTATGTTTTGGTTTTATCTGCCCACCAGTCAACCCGTCATTGGCCCATTACGCGCCTCATTAATTTACGATATTCCTGTATTTTTGGCTTACTTATCCATCATACCAGGCATGGCGGTATTTTTAGTTAAAATGGAAACCGATTTTGTTGAGTTTTACGACAACTTTTATAATGCAGTGCGTGAAGGTGGCTCTTTAGAATATATGGAAAAAATGCGTAACGAAATGGTGTTTACGATTCGCCAAGGCATTTATCAAATTATTAAAATTCAAAGTATTGCTACCTTAGGGGTGTTTGTGGCGGGTGAAATCATTCTTAACTTTTTGGGAATTTCACTACTGTATTTGCCTTTACTGTTTGTAAACTTAATTAGTGTGGGCTTACAGGTAGTATTTTTGGGCATATTAAACGTGTTTTTTTACTTAGATAAACGCCGCATTGTGCTATTACTCACAGGCTTATTTGTGATTTTTAACGGTATTTTTACTGCAATCACTTTATATTTAGGGCCTAAGTTTTATGGTTATGGCCTTGCAGCCGCGTTGTTGCTGTGTATTATGTTGGGCTTTAGACTGTTAGATAAAGTCTTTGATGAATTAGAATACAATACCTTTATGCTGCAATAATTTTAGGATTACCTTATGTCACGCACNNGTTAAAGTCAACAATACCGTGTATTTGTCGGGACAAATTGCCTTAGACCCACAAACCATGCAACTTAAAGACGGCATTGAAGCACAAATTATTCAAGTATTTGAAAACTTAAAAGCCGTTTGTGAGGCCGCAGGTGGCAGCTTACAAGACATTGCCAAACTCAATATCTTTTTGATTGATTTAGCTAATTTTGCCTTAGTTAACGAGATAATGGCGCGTTACTTTACCCAACCATATCCTGCACGTGCGGCGGTTGGTGTGGCTTCTCTCCCACGTGGCGCACAAGTCGAAATGGATGGTGTGGTAGAGTTGGCTTAATCAAACATCTCCGCTTGCCCCCACAACAAGCCTTGTTGGTCTTTAGCCGAAAGCTGTGGTTCGTTTAACAATGGCCACTTAATCGCTAGGTGTGGGTCATTCCATCGCAAACATCTTTCTGAGGCTGGATGATAATATTGCGTGGTTTTGTACAACACTTCTGCCGTTGCCGACATAGTCAAAAAACCATGTGCAAACCCTGCGGGAATCCATAATTGGCGTTTATTTTCGGCTGACAAATAAACACCAACCCACTGGCCAAAACTCGGTGATTGGCGGCGTATATCCACCGCCACATCAAAAACTTCACCTACCACACAACGTACTAACTTAGCTTGTTGATACGATGGCAACTGATAGTGCAAGCCTCTTAATACATCCTTACTTGAGCGTGAATGATTATCTTGTACAAACTGTGGCGCATTGCCAACCATAGCCTCAAATTTATCTTGACGAAAACTCTCAAAAAAAAAGCCGCGCTCATCACCCCAAATCGTTGGTTCAATGATTTTTATATCGGCAATGCTGGTATCTATTATCTGCATAGTTATTTCTTAATCCTTTAACAAAGCCAACAAATATTGACCATAACTATTTTTAGCTAAAGGCTGTGCCAACTGCCTTAACTGCTGTGCGTTTATCCAACCTAATCTAAAAGC
>DDBM01000040.1:3500-4289 GCA_002333125.1 Moraxellaceae bacterium UBA2032
ACTACCTTTTCATCATAAAAATACAAGCCAGTCACCGCATAATTTGACTTAGGCTGTGTCGGTTTTTCTTCTAAACTAATAGCATGGCCATTAGCATCAAACTCAACTACCCCATAACGCTGTGGCTCTTGTACATGATAGGCAAACACGGTTGCACCTTGTGTTTGAGCAGCTGCCTGTTGTACCAAACCACTAAAATCATGGCCATAAAAAATATTGTCGCCCAATACCAACGCACTAGGCGCACCATTCAAAAAGTCTTCACCCAAAATAAAGGCTTGAGCTAAACCATCAGGACTAGGCTGCACGACATAGCTAATGTTTAAGCCCCACTGTGAGCCATCACCCAATAATTGTTCAAAACGTGGCGTATCTTGAGGCGTAGAAATAATTAAAATCTCTCTAATACCTGCAAGCATTAAGGTAGTGAGTGGATAATAAATCATGGGTTTATCGTAAATTGGCAATAGCTGCTTACTTACCACCAACGTAGCAGGATACAAACGTGTGCCTGAGCCACCTGCCAAAATAATGCCTTTACGCTGCATGATTTGTCCTGTTTTTTATTGTTTGATGAGTTGGGTAATAACTGCTTTTACATCATCTTGCCAAAAAGATGGCTTTACTCCTAACGCGTCTGATAACTTATTGCAATTTAAGCGTGAATTTTTAGGACGAATGGCAGGTGTTAAATACTCGCTACTGCTAATCGGCTCA
This sequence comes from Moraxellaceae bacterium UBA2032, assembly GCA_002333125.1. GTDB lineage: Bacteria > Pseudomonadota > Gammaproteobacteria > Pseudomonadales > Moraxellaceae > Agitococcus. The sequence continues at coordinate 4,218 of DDBM01000040.1, forward strand.
AACTGTTTTAGTTGTAATGTCATGCCTTGCTCTAGGGCAGTTTGCACAATAAAACGCGCATATTCATACCAA
>DDBM01000066.1 GCA_002333125.1 Moraxellaceae bacterium UBA2032
CAGAAATTTGAACACCCTCTTCGCCTTCACCATTTTCATGCTTCGACAACACCATATCACCGACTTTAATTTGCTCAATCGGTACTAAACCTTTGTCGGTATGGACGAGTGTGCCAGCTACAAAACCTTGTGCTTGTTTCATAAATACTCCTTACTCTCCCTGCTGCAACACCAATGCCCTATCATACAAAGCATTTTTTTTATGGCCTGTTAGCTCAGCAGCTAATTGTGCGCTTGCTTTTACAGGTAAATATTTTAAAAGTTTAAGCAATAAGTTATCCACTTCTTGTTGCGCAGCCAAAGCCGAATCGGCAGGTGCGCCCTCTACCACCAACACAATCTCACCCCGTTGCTGATTAGTGTCCGCCTCAACAAAATCACATAACTCGGCCAGTGTCATTTGTTTAATGGTTTCAAAGGTTTTGGTTAACTCACGCGCCAACACCACACGACGTTGCTCACCAAAAATAGCGCGCATATCTTGCACACATTCCAAAATACGATGCGGTGCTTCATAAAAAATCAGGGTGCGGGTTTCGTGTACTAAAGCTTGTAACTGACCTTGGCGTGCGGTAGTTTTTGCCGACAAAAAGCCCTCAAAACTAAAACGGTCACTGGGTAATCCTGCGGCAGATAAGGCAGCAATCGCTGCACACGCCCCTACTACAGGCACAACTTGAATCTTTGCTTCATGTGCTGCTGCCACCAACCGATAACCAGGGTCACTAATTAAAGGCGTACCCGCATCCGAAATTAAGGCAAGGTCATCACCTGCCAATAATTGGCTAATTAAATGTTGAGTTTTGCCTGCTTCGTTATGGTCATGTACCGCCACTAAATGGGTATTTATACCTAAATGTTGTAAAAGTCGTGCCGAATGTCGTGTATCCTCAGCAGCAATGCGTGCAACGCGGCCTAAAACCTGTATTGCGCGCGCGCTAATATCATCGAGGTTGCCAATTGGGGTGGCAACCACATAAAGTATGCCCGTCATATTTAGGAACTCTTCAATGTCGTGGATTCGTTATTTTGCCTATGCCTTGTGTTGCTACACTAGCAGTGTCATGGCCACCGAAACCAGTGTTTTATTACCGTTAGGTGGTTCTACCGAAAAAGCAGCCGAAAATATTCGTAATGGACTGTTAGCAGGCTATTATCATGCGTTATCTACTAGCGCAAGCACTCAAGCTCCGTTGCTACGATTTTATGATACAACGGCTATTAATAATATAGATAGCCTTGTGCAGCAAATCAGTGCCAATAGCCAACAAATCATTGGCCCTTTGTTAAAAGAACACGTGGCTGAGGTATTGGCTAATCCGCCAAGTATTCCTGTTTTGGCCTTAAACCGTATAAACAATAATCAATACGCCTCAATATGGCAATTTGCACTTGCACCCGAAGAAGAATTTGAACCACTTATTCAACTCATACAACAAGAAAATATTCAAAAAATAAAAATCATTGGCGCAAATGACAACAACAGCAAACGCCTACAAACAGGCTTTGAGCAAGCATGGATTGCTAAAAATGGCGTATTGTTAGCCAGTTATACCCTATCGGCTACAAGCAAAGAAGAGTTAGAACAAAGCGTTAAAACCTTATTAGCACAGCCTGATATTAACGATGTACAAGGCTTTTATTTGGCGAGTCCACAGTATGCACAACAAGTCATTGCACTGTTAAACTTTTATCAACGTAATCCTGTGCCTATTTATAGTGCCTCTCAAGCCTATGATGCCGAAAAATCTCAACTTGAACGTCAAGACCTTAACGGCTTACGCTTTTGCGGTTTACCGTGGGTAATCACCCCCGAAAAATGGGTTATCAATCAAAAAGTACGCCAAGTGGTTACGCCAGACTCTAGTAGTTATGACCGTTTATTAGCCTTTGGCGCAGATGCGTGGTCAATTAGCCAACAACTNNTTTTTACAACAGCAAGGCTTAGAGCTTATTTGCCGTAATTTTTATTGCAAAGGCGGTGAGCTTGATTTAATCATGCAGCATCATGATATGTTGGTTTTTGTGGAGGTGCGTTATCGGCGCAAGCAAGATTTTGGCGGTGCAGTCGCCTCTGTCACACGAAGCAAGCAACAAAAAATGATTATTGCGGCACGCTATTTTTTACTCACTCAGCCCCAATTTGCCCATTATGGAGCGCGTTTTGACGTAATTGCTATTGATAAGCATATAAACGCACCCATAAACTGGATACCTGCCGCTTTTTTAGTTAATTAGGAGCTCTCATGCTAAAAGTCGTTGTATTAAGTACCGCACTTGCTTTAACCACTACCCTTACAGGCTGCGCTCAATTATTAGCTAACGCGTCTGGCTCTGAACCCGTAGGCAAAACCAGTGCCGAACGTACTTTAAGCCAGCGTATCGAAGACATGAGCATCGAGCGCACCGCATCCATTAACTTGTATAAAACCAATCCAGAAGTTAAAAATAGTCATGTGGTTTTTATGAGCTTTCACAGCAGCGTATTAATTGCAGGGCAAGTTTCTAACGCCTTACAAAAACGCCAAGCCGAAGAGGTATTACGCAATATTGGTGAAGTCAATAAAATACACAACGAACTCGTTGTTACGCCTAATATCAGCTCATATTTAAGTCGTGCTAAAGACAATGTGCTACAAATGCAGCTTGGTGGCAAACTAACATTTTTGGAGGGCTTTCCGAGTAGCCAAGCTAAAATTTTAGTTGAAGATGGCACTGTATATTTAATGGCTAAACTCACCAAAGCTCAAACACAACAAGCCGTTGATGTGATTAAAACCATGCCCGACATTCAAAAACTGGTTAAGTTAGTGGATTATTTAGATTAGAGGCTGTTGACGTTTGAGCTGATTGCCTATTTTGACTGAATTTTAAGCACATTATGCTATTCTTCCCTCACTCTAGCTCTCTCCCACAGGGAGAGAGAACTCCCTCTCCCGTTGGGAGACGACTGCAAGGATGCAGGAGATAGAGCAACGCATGGATCTGTTGCCGAGGGTTGGGGTGAGGGCCAAATCAAAACAACACCTTACTTAACCACCGTTAAAGTAGGTCGTTTGGGTTTAGGGGCTTCTTCTGCTTTAATAGGTGCTTTGGTATCAGTAATGACTGGCTCTGCTTGTTCTTGCTCGGCAAACTCATCATGGTTATCAAAAAACATGCCTTGACCATTTTCACGGGCATAAATCGCTAATATTGCGACCATTGGCGCAGACACATTGGTTGGCAACCCACCAAAACGCGCCGAAAAACTTAATCCTTCGTTACCAATTAACAAATCTTTTACCGCATGAGGCGCAACATTTAACACGATTTTGCCATCTTTAACATGCTGTTGCGGCACGCGAGAATAGGTATTCATCGCATCAATGACAATATAAGGTGTGGCGTTGTTATCGACCAACCATTCATACATGGCTCGGACTAAGTAAGGGCGGCTAGGTGTCATAATGGTTTCTCTTTAGCGCATATTTTTTTCGGCAGGACTTAGACTTTGTACAAAGGCTTCTCTGGTAAAAAGTCTATCCATATACCGTAACAAAGGACGACAAGGTTTTTCTGGTAGTTCAATTCTTAATTGCGGCAAACGCCATAAAATGGGTGCAAGCATAATATCAACCATCGAAAACTCATCACTCATAAAAAAAGGCTTTTCTACAAAAATAGGAGCAATGCTAATTAAACTTTCGCGCAGGTTTTTACGCGCAGCAAGCACTTTTTCGTCATCATCATCATGCAAAATCACGTCCACTAAGCTACACCAATCACGCTCAATACGATAGGCATACTGGCGTGTTAAGGCGCGCGCCACAGGGTATGATGTCAATAAGGGAGGATGAGGAAAACGCTCATCTAAATACTCCATAATTACTTTAGTTTCGTATAAACAAACATCTCTATCAACTAAGGTTGGCAAACTATTATAAGGATTTAAGTCAGCTAAATCTTCGGGTTTATGTTGAGGGTCAATAGTAATTATTTCTACCGTTGTTTCTTTTTCTGCTAATACAAAACGAATACGATGACTATAATGGTCAGTTGAGTCCGAATACAAGGTCATGCCTGCGGCACGCCGATTTACTAACCCCATAGATAAGCACTCCTTTAATTGTATAACTTATACTGTATTTTAACACAAAAAAAAGGGCAACCTACGGCTACCCTCTTTTTCAAGAATTTACCTGCTTACTTTACATCTTTCCAATATTCTTTATTCAAGAAATAGACTGGCCAAAAGAAAATAAACAAGAAGCCAAGTACCCACCAGCCTAAACTTTCGCGCTGAGTACGGCTTGGTTCAGCCATGTAGGTCATAAAGTTAACGAGGTCACCCACCGCTTCTTTATAACCTTCAGGGCCTAACTCTTGCTCTAAACTATCCAATACATGAGGCATTGCCACGTCTTTAAATACGCGGTTATTAACACCCCAAGGACGCTTATCATCTGGATAAAAATTAAGCAAATAACTATAAACCCAATCTGGACTACGGAAGCGAGTTTCTAAGCTCAAGTCAGGTGGAGCATTACCAAACCATTTAGCTTGATCTTTATGGTTTACTTTAGTATCGATGCCGTCACCAATTTTATCGGTGGTAAACATCATGTACTCTTCAACCAATTTAGGGTCAATCTCTAAGTCTTGTGCCATGCGTTCATAACGCAAATATTTTGCAGAGTGACAGCCCAAACAGTAGCTAATAAAAACTTTAGCTCCGTTTTGCAAAGACGCTTTGTTGTGTAAATCAACAGGTGCTTTTTCGCACTCATGTAAATCACCACAAGCACCGCCGCCACTCGCCATAGCTAGCGCAGGACTTAACATTAACGCGAATAATAAAAAGAACTTTTTCATTAGTGCGCTCCTCCAGTCACTCGCTTAGGTGGCTGCTTACACGTTTCAATTGAGGTGTAAATCGGCATTAACAAGAAGAATAAGAAGTATGTGACGGTTAATATTTGTGAAATCACTGTTTTAATTGGGTCAGAAGGTACTGCACCTAAATAACCTAAACCAACAAAGCTAACCACAAAAATACCCAACCATAGTTTGCTCATCCAACCTTTGTAACGAATCGACTTAACGGGACTCTTATCCAACCAAGGTAAAACAAACAGAATCGCAATCGCGCCACCCATGGCAATTACACCACCTAATTTAGAAGGAACAGCACGCAAAATCGCATAAAACGGCGTGTAGTACCATACTGGTGCAATGTGTGGCGGTGTTTTTAAGGGGTTAGAAGGCTCAAAATTGGGCTTTTCTAAGAAGTAACCACCACCATCTGGGAAGAAGAATACAACTAACGAGAAAATCGCCAAAAACACCACAATACCAACCAAATCATGCACAGTGTAATAAGGGTGGAATGGAATACCATCTAAAGGGATACCGTCTTTGCCTTTCACTTTTTTAATGTCAACGCCATCAGGATTATTAGAGCCCACATGATGTAACGCCACTAAGTGAACAAACACCAAACCGACCAATACTAAAGGAATCACGGCAACATGAATCGCAAAGAAACGGTTTAGGGTTGCACCCGAAATCAAGAAGTCACCGCGCACCCATGTAACGAGCGCATCGCCAACCACAGGAATAGCACCAACAAGGTTAAGAATAACTTGTGCGCCCCAATAAGACATATTGCCCCAAGGTAACAAATAACCAAAGAAACCTTCGGCCATTAAGCACAAATAAATCCCCATACCAATTAACCACACTAATTCACGCGGTTTTTGGTAAGAGCCATACAGCAAGCCACGAAACATGTGTAAATACACCACCACAAAAAACGCTGACGCGCCCGTTGAGTGCATATAACGTAATAACCAACCGTACTCTACGTCACGCATAATGTATTCGATAGAATCAAATGCGCCATCCGCTGTGGGGCTATATAACATCGTCAACCAAAAGCCAGTTAGCAATTGATTAACCAACACCACCATCGACAACACACCAAAGAAATACCAAAAGTTAAAATTCTTGGGTGCGTAATATTTAGACATATGGTATTCATAGGTTTCGGTCGCGGGAAACCGCGCATCAACCCATGACATCAAATTAGAAAGCATCTTATTCATTAAGCTTCCCCTATCATGACAACACTGTCGCTCAAATATTTATAGGGTGGAACTTCTAAGTTTAGCGGTGCAGGAACACTCTTATAAACACGACCTGCCATATCATAGGTAGAACCATGACACGGACAGAAGAAACCACCACGCCAACTTTGACCTAGATCAGCAGGAGCGACTTCGGGACGATACAAAGGGGAACAACCCAAATGTGTACAAATCCCTACTAAAATGATGTATTCCTCTTTTCCTTTGGGAGTACGGTATTCATTCTTAGCAAAATCTGGCTGTACTGACTCTTCAGACTGAGGGTCTCGCAAATCAGCTGCAACTTTACCTGATTTTATGTCTGACAAGACTTCTGGCGTGCGACGTACAACCCATACAGGCTTACCGCGCCACTCAACAACCATTTGTTGACCTAGCTCAAGTTTACTAATATCCGCCGTTACGGCTGCACCAGCTGCTTTAGCTTTGGCACTCGGATTCCAAGATTTTACAAACGGAGTTGCTACAAAGGCTGCACCCACTGCTCCAACAGCAGCAGTTGTACCAATTAGCATCCGTCGGCGACTATGGTTTACGCCGTCAGTACTCATTCACGTACTCCCCAAAACAAGCACAAAGAGGCCGTGCAGCATATCACCACAAAGCCCACCAAAAAACCTCGTAAGTCTAAAGAATTTAACGTGTTGTTACAAGAAAAAACCACATAGACACAAAGGTTTTGATGTTAAGAGGCTATTTTAAATTATTTTCTTAACACTCGGAAACAACAAACCCCAGACAAGCTGGGGTTTGTTGACAAGAGCCAATCGTAAACGATTAACGCTTGGAGTATTGCGGACGCTTACGCGCTTTACGCAAGCCAATCTTTTTACGTTCAACTTCACGCGAGTCACGGGTTACAAAACCAGCCTGACGTAAAGAAGTTTTTAAAGTTTCGTCGTATTCTACCAATGCACGGGTAATACCATGACGAATTGCACCTGCTTGACCACTCATACCACCACCAGCAACGGTGATGAAGAAGTCAAACTTGCTAACTGCATCAATCAACTCTAATGGTTGACGAACAATCATACGCGACGTTTCACGTGCGAAGTATTGGTCTAAAGATACATCATTAACCGTAATAGTACCCGAACCTGCTTTTAAAAACACACGGGCTGTAGCAGTTTTACGACGGCCAGTGCCGTAGTTAGTTGTTGCTGTCATAATTCACCCGTTAGATATTCAAAGCTAAAGGTTGTTGAGCCGTATGAGGATGCTCAGCACCACCATACACTTTTAATTTGCTGAACATAGCATAACCTAAAGGACCTTTAGGTAACATGCCTTTAACAGCTTTCTCAATAACTTGTTCTGGGGCTTTAACAATCAATTTATTAAAGTTAATGCCTTTGATACCACCGGTATAACCCGAGTGACGCCAGTACATTTTTTGCTCGCCCTTGTTGCCAGTCACAACAATATTGCTCGCATTAACAACAATAATATAATCACCCGTATCAACGTGCGGGGTATATTCTGGTTTGTGTTTACCACGTAAACGGCTCGCGATTTCCGAAGCTAAACGACCTAGCGTTTTGCCTGATGCGTCAACCACATACCAGTCACGCTTCACCGTCTCCGGCTTGGCACTGAATGTTTTCATTGCTACAACGCCTTTTTAAAATTCAAAATATAGACAACAGGACTTAGGCAAAACATGGGAGCCAGTGGGATTAGCCGCGCAAGCCCTAACAAATCTAGGCCTACACACTGCTTTGCAGCTATTGTTTTTTATAATTCACAAAAACAATAGAGCGTAAGTCGCAAAAATAGAACGCGAATCTTACTCAAGACAGCCCATTTTGACAACTAAAAGATGCACTCTTTTTGCAATTATTGCCTTTTAAAGCCAAAAAACACCTTAAATGCTTAGTTTGATGGCTGATAACTCAGCAAATGCTGTGCATGTTGCCCATGTTGTAGCAACCACATTTCTTGAAAAGTACGTCGCGCCGCCCAACCAACATCTTTAATAAAACTAGCATTAACGACTGCACCCACTGCCGCACCAATCATAGGAACAATGGTTAAAGCTTTACGCTTAGTTAAATTAATACCTAATTGTGCCGCTAAATCTTTTATAGCAAACACTAAAGCTTCTTTACCCATTGTCGCAAAAGCGGTTTGTTGAATTTGCGCCCATGTTTGTTGCTGTAACATTTGTTTAATCGCTACCAAGCTCACTAAAGCCGCTTCTTTTTCTTTAAGTGAATTAGCACTGGCAACACCAAAAATACGCAATACGACTTGTCGCCCTTCTTCACCTTTTAATTCAAAGCCATAACACAAGGCAGTTTGATAAATCGTGCGTAATGCCAGAGTCATTAAGGTAGGAATATCTACTGCAACACCAATCAGACCGCTAGCACCTGTAACACCACCTTCTGCGGCAGCCATAGCAATAGCTCTATCATGGGTGGTATTGGCCAAAGTGTCACACAAGGCTAAATTCACATAAAACAACTCGCCAATATGAGAAATATTAGCCTGTTTAATAATGGCCTCTGGATTGGCTAACTTTTCACCTACACTACAGGCTGCTTCTAAAGCGGCATGTAAAGCTGATTGAGGAATCACCATATCGACTAATTTTGTGGCTGGCGTAAATGCCATACCTAACAACACCGAAGACAATTTAGGTGACTGCCCTTGCCACACTTGAATGGCTTTAATTTGTTGTTGTTCGTAGGACATAACATATACCTCACTAGGCTTCGACTCCGCTCAGCCAGCAAAAGCTGTTCCCTGAGCGGAGTCGAAGGGAAAACCAAACATCAATGGGCTTTAAGGCAAATGGGGCAACTGCAAATACTCTTGCGACTGCATCTCTTGCAAGCGACTGCGGGTACGCTTTATCTCAAAGTTTAGACGACCACCTGCATACATGTTATCAATACTTGCTTGGGCGGTAATAATAAGTTTGACCTGACGGTCATACAACTCATCAACCAAATTAATAAAGCGCCGTGTTGAATCATCATTGGTTTCGCTCATTAACGGAACATCACTCAACAGAACAGTGTGATATTCACGCGCAATCTCGATATAGTCTGAGGCACTGCGCGGTTTTTCGCATAATTCGTTAAAGGTACACCACAAAACATCTTCGGTACGTGCTTTAACCATCACATCACGCGCATTAATCATAATACTGTCGTGATAGATGTGTTTGCCGTGTGCTAAATCCTCAAAACATTGTTGCAAAATTTGTTGAGCTGCATCATCTAGTGGGTGGTGATACAACTCAACATGGGTTAATACCCGTAAGCGGTAATCAATACCAGAGTCTACATTTAACACCTGACAATAATTTTTTACTAAGGCAATAGCAGGCAAAAAGCGTTCGCGCTGCAAGCCATTTTCGTACAATCTATCAGGAATAATATTACTGGTGGCAACGAGGGTTACACCACGTTGAAAAAGCTGCTCAAACAAGCCTTTTAATAACATCGCATCGGTAATATCGGTTACAAAAAATTCGTCAAAACAAATCACCACCGCATCGGCATGAATACGATCTGCGACTAGCTCCAGTGGATTTTTTTCGCCTCTAAACTCATTTAACTCTTTATGAACCCGCTGCATAAAACGATGAAAGTGCATCCGTATTTTGCGTCTAAAAGGCAGTGCATCAAAAAACAAATCCATTAAATAGGTTTTACCACGCCCTACACCGCCCCACAAATACAAACCATTAACGGGCTGTTGCAATTTTTTGGCTAATCTAAAACGCCTAAAGCCTTTAGGTGCTTGGGTGTTTTGATAGCGCAATACAAGGGCATCGTAAATGCGTTGCAATTCATTGACAGCAGCTAATTGCGCGCTATCTGATTGGAATGTGCCACTGGCTAAATCTTGTTGATAACGCGCTAAAGGGCTTAAAAGTTTAACCGAGTGAGGCATATAAGTGTTCCAATAAAAATTGACGTAATTCGACTAAACGTCCATGAAAAAAATGACTACATCCCTCAAAATTAATAATAGGCAATTGCTGTTGTGCTGCCCAATCAAATACCTGTTGTGCTGGCACAACTTCATCGGCATCGCCTTGTATGATGAGGCTTTGTTGAGTAGGCAGCACAAGCTCATTAAAAGGATAATGATGTACAGGCGGCGCAAGCAAATACAACTTTTTTAAGGCCATGTGTGTACTTGCCAAACGCGACACCGCAGCGGCAGCCACGTATGAGCCAAAAGAAAACCCTGCTAAATACAATTGAGTAGCTTGGGTCTGCTGCTTTGCCCATTCAATGACAGCAAGCAAATCATCGACTTCGCCCTGTGCATTATCATGTTTGCCTTCGCTGTGGCCAACACCACGAAAGTTAAACGAAACACAGGCAATGCCCTGCTCTTTAAAAGCACGCACAACGGTAGTCACGACTTTGTTATCCATCGTACCACCAAACAAAGGATGAGGATGACACACAACGGCGACTTGCTGTGCGAGGGCTTGTGTAGGCAGCGTTAAACGCACTTCGATGCGCCCTGCCTGACCTTGTACATAGCTTGTTGCAGACATTTTGTGACTCCATAACTATTTTGGGTGTGAATGTTATAGACTAGCAACCTGAGTGCCAAGATTAAACGCTGCAAGAAAATAAACTTAGGGGGAATTATGGAGTGGTTATTGTATATCGGCATTTTTGCGTTGGGTGTCACTGCGGGTTATGGACTACATATTTATCGCAATCGTGATAGCCGCATTCGTGAGCTAGAAACCCACTTGACCTCTATTCAAGGCAAATACGAAACGTATCAACAAGCAGTGACTGAGCATTTTTCGCATTCGGCACAGTTAGTTAACAATTTAACTAATTCGTATCGTGAAGTGCATGAGCATTTGCAAAAAGGGGCTAACGATTTATGTGCCGACAATAAACGTCATAGCGCACAAAATCCTGCACAATCTTTTTTGAGTTTAGAAGCGTCTAAAGATGCTTTTCCTCAACCCGCTACGCTTAAAGACGATAAGTTTTTAGCTCCCATTGAGCCGCCTAGAGATTACGCACCTAAAAGCCCAAGTGATAAAGGTATGCTAGATGAAGATTATGGTTTGAGTAAGTAAAAAAGCCCGCAAAAGCGGGCTTCTGACTTGCAAGATTACACTTACTTAGCCGAATGGCCTTTTAATTCCACTTTAGCACGGTCTTCTTTAGCAATGCCTGCATAATAAGCACGTAACACTTCTAACACTTCGGGACGACTAAAGTTTTCGGGAACTTCTTCATCTTCCGACAACGCTTTACGCAATTTTGTACCCGACACTTTAACGTGATTATGTTCTTCATGTGGGCAAGTTTTGGTCGAAGCCATGCCACCACACGCATTACACCAAAACGTCCAATCAATTTTAAGTGGTTGGGTAATTAAGGCATCTTTTGGCAATTCATCAAACACGTGTTGTGCGTCAAATGGACCATAATAATCGCCCACGCCTGCATGGTCACGACCCACAATTAAATGTGAACAACCATAATTTTGACGGAATAAAGCGTGTAACAAGGCTTCACGAGGGCCTGCATAACGCATATCTAAAGGATAGCCCGATTGCACTACGGTATCTTTTTTGAAGTAATTATCAATTAACACGCCAATCGCTTCTTGACGTACATCGGCTGGAATATCACCTGGTTTGAGCGCGCCCAATAAAGAGTGAATCATCACGCCATCGCAAATTTCTACCGCAATTTTGGCTAAGTATTCGTGTGAACGGTGCATTGGGTTACGGGTTTGAAAAGCGGCAATGGTTTTCCAGCCTTTTTCTTCAAACAAAGCCCGTGTTTGTGCTGGTGTCATATAAGTATCGGCATACTTAGTTGGAAACTCGCCTTGCGACAAGACTTTTACTGGTCCTGCCAAGTTAATATCGCCCTGCTCCATGACCATTTTTACGCCAGGATGTGCGGCATCCGTAGTACGAAAAACTTCTTGGCATTCTAAGGTTTTGTCGATGCTGTATTTTTCGCTAACGGTCATCGTTCCCATGATTTCGTGAGTGTCACTATCAACTAAGGCAACATCTTCACCAATGGCAATGGTGTCTGCTGTGGCTGGAATCGTCGATAAAGTAATAGGAATTGGCCAAAACAAGCCGTTGCTTAACGTCATGTTAGTACAAACACTATGCCAGTCGTCTTTGCCCATAAAACCCGTTAAAGGCGTAAAACCACCAATACCCAACATAATTAAGTCGCCACTCTCACGCGAGCTAATTAAAACTTTTTTTAAGGATTG
>DDBM01000016.1 GCA_002333125.1 Moraxellaceae bacterium UBA2032
GCCATAACCTGCATTTACTTCGTCAAGGCGAATTAAGGGCGTGGCTAATTTTATGGGGTCTCTAAAGCTAAAACTAAACGCGGAGTCCACATGAGCAGGCGCAATTTGTATCATGCGTTCTAATTGTTTAATCCGGCTTTGGGCTTGTTTGGCTTTGGTGGCCTGAGCGCGGAAACGGTCAATATACTTTTGCAAGTGCGCCATGTCGAGTTGCTGTTTTTCGTAGGCTTGTTGATGCTGTGCCAAACGCTCGGCGCGGGTACGCTCAAAGGTTGTATAGTTGCCTGTATAAAGCGTCATGGTTTGCTGTTCGATATGCAAAATATGACCCACGGTGGCATCTAAAAAGTCTCTATCGTGAGAGATTAAAATTAATGTACCTTGATAACGATTAAGCCAATCTTCGAGCCATAAAATCGCATCTAAGTCTAAATGGTTGGTCGGTTCGTCAAGCATTAATAAATCAGAACGACACATAAGGGCTTGTGCCAAATTAAGGCGCATACGCCAGCCACCCGAAAACTCACTCACCATTTTTTGTTGGCCAAGCTCGCTAAAGCCTAAACCTGCTAACAAGGTAGAGGCGCGTGCAGCTGCGCTGTAACCATCAATCGCATCAAAATCGCCATAAAGTTCGGCGAGTTTAAAGTCGTCTTGTTCGGTTTCGAGGGCATTACTAATGGCGCGCCATTCTTTGTCACCATCAAGTACAAAGTCTAGGGCAGTGCGGTTAAGTGCTGCCACTTCTTGCGCCATGTGCGCAATAACCCAACCTTGTGGCCGTGACAATGTACCGCCATCAGGTGTTAAACCACCGAGTAAGGCCGAGAAAAAGCTCGATTTGCCTGCGCCATTTTCGCCTGTTAAAGCGACTTTCCAAGAGGGGTGAATCATGCCCGAAGCATTGGCAAATAAAATACGACCACTGCGGCGTAAGGTTAAATCTTGGTACTGAATCATGGTAAAAATATCGGCAGGCTAACAAATAAGGCGCGTATTGTAGCCGTTTATCATTACTTTAGGGTAGAATTGCCGCGCTTTCTCCTCATAGTTAAATGGATATAACGGCCCCCTCCTAAGGGGCAGTTACAGGTTCGATTCCTGTTGAGGAGGCATTGTTTAGTTTAGGGGAGCTATCCTCTGGGTTAAAATTGTCCTTTTTGGTAGCTAAGGGCGCAAAATACAGTAACGTCCAACCTGCTTTAGCGGTAAAGTTTTGTTCGGTCGAGCGCAAGTGCAACATACCATCGGGCGAAACTCCCCCTAATAACAACCAGTCTTGTCCTGCTTTGCCCAAACGCTCCTTCATATTTGCCCATTCAAAATCCTTACTCAGCTTGGTTTTTTGCACTTTCCAACCATTTGCTAAATGCTGATTGAGTGTGCCCAAATTAGCGGCGGCATCAAAGGCAAAATAGCCACGTTGTTGTAGAGGCAAGCGTTTATGCTCTTTGCTAGACTCTTGATGCGTGGCTAATTGAAAAGTACGATGATGCCCAAAATGTTGCCCTTGTGCCTTACAAACAAGGGCGTTGTAATAATCGTTGTCGGTGGTGCAAAGCAAATAACTCAAATGTTCGGTTTCTAGTTCATGCTCGGCGTGTTCCGATAAAATCTCACCATAATAAGAGTTGATGTTATTCATACGAATAGGCTTTAAACGCTGATATGCGCCATCTACCACAATCACATCAATTTTAAGCTCCTTTAAGGTTTGTGCCAAAGCCAAAGTCCACGGTGATGCACCCACAATTAACACGCCATTTTCGCTTTTTGCGGCCAAGCCTAAGCGTTGTGCAAAACGCCCTAAAGTTAAACCATGCGCCAATACCGTCACAATGATAATCAAAAAAACAATAGGTAATAATTGCTCGGCATCGCTATAACCTGCGGCCACTAAGGCAGGGCCAAAAATACCTGCGGTGGCGGCAGCCACAATACCGCGCGGAGCAATCCATGCTAATAATATTTTGTCTTGTTGACGCATAGACGAGCCTAAGGTGGCTAAAGCGATGGTGAGTGGCCGCACCCAAAATAAAATAACCAACACAAACAAGGCAGAACGCCAACTCAGTTGTTCTAAATGATGAAAATCAAGCTGTGACGGAATAACAATAAACAACACTGATAACAAAACAATAGTAAGATTTTCTTTAAAGTGTCGTAGTGGCTCAATTTCGACTAGCTTCATATTACCAATAACCAAACCCATTAACGTAACGGTTAATAGACCAGCTTCATGTTGCACTAAATTACTAAGCCAATAAGCACCTAATACTAATACCATCAGCATGGGAGGTTTTAAATGAGTTGGCACACTACCGCGTTTGTAAAGCCAACCTGTAAGCCAGCCACCAATACCACCAAATACCGCGGCTGCACCAATAGCCGCGCCTAAGCCAATCAGGGTAGGGGTTAAGCCACTGCCGTGTAAGGTAAAATATTGAAAGGTTAATACCGCTAATAAAACGCCCGTTGGGTCATTAACAATGCCTTCCCATTTAAGCAATGAGGCAGACTCTTTATTAAGTCGTGCTTGACGTAACAGCGGTAAAATAACTGTAGGCCCTGTAACCACTAAAATTGCACCTAAAACCCATGCGACAGGCCAGCTTAGTCCTGCAACATAGTGTGCTGCTAAGCCACCTAAAACCCATGCAATCGGAGGGCCTAAAATTGTCAGACGGCTAATACCAAAGCCAATGCGTTTAAATTCACTGATTTTTAAATCCATGCCGCCTTCAAACAAAATAATGGCTACACCTAAACCAATCAGCTCCCCCAGTTCGGTTTGTGACAAAGTGAGTTGAATAATACCCGTAACAGGACCAAGAATTAGTCCAACACTAATTAATACCACAATCGCAGGCAAGCGAATTTGCGCCGCAAGCCATTGACTGCTTAAACCCGCGGCCAGAATAATTAATAATAATGTGGCTATATGCATTAAGAGAGCCTTTGTTTTAAGAGAGCAGGACTTACGCATTGCACTGCGTAAGTCCTAAGATGTTAAATTTTTTAGAGTGGTCAATTTACGGCAAGTATCAAAAAATAACAATGATGAATTAAATTAGGGCTTGTGCATTGTATAAGCGTATTTTTTTGGCATAAAAAAGGGCGACCTAAAGTCGCCCTTGACATCAACCACGAATAAATTAGGTGGCTGGTGTTTCGGTCGTTGCAGCAGCTTCCGCAGGAGCATCTACAACAGCAGGTGCTTCGGCAACAACAGGTGCTTTTTTAGCAGGTGCTTTGCGCGCTACAGTACGTTTAGCAACAACAGGCGTTTCGCTTGTGGCGGCTGGTTTTTTAGCGGCAGGTGCTTTACGAGCAACGGTGCGCTTAACAGGTGCAGTTGCTTTTTCTACAGCAGCAACAGCTTCTTCAGCTACGTGATTAGCTTCTTTTTTTACGTCGGAGGCAACTTGAGTTGCTTCTTTCTTAATTTCTTCTACCAAAGCAACAGCAGCATCTTTACCTGCGGCAAATTTGGCTTGAACATAAGAACGTAATTCGCTGGACTGAACCATGTTTTTAGCGGTTTCGTAGTCTTTTTTAGCAGCTACTAAAGCAGCTTCGGCATGAGCCTGTGCATCTTCTAACAGTTTTTTGGTGTCAGTGTCGCCAGACTTAATGACTTTAGCTAATTTAGCTAAAATTTCTTTGTAGCCAGCTTCTGCTTTTTCAACAAGTTTACGAGCAGATTTGATGTATTTTTCAGCTTCTTTTTGCGCTTGTTTAGCGAGTTTTTGTAACTTCGCGCTAGTATCGGCAACAAATTTGTCGGCTTTAGGGGCTTTTTTCTTGCTAGACATGGTGGTTTTCTCCGAGAGTCAAAATAATTCATCAACAAGGTAACGTAACTGACTAAAAAAAACACCAGTTATTGTCTAACAAAAATACAGTTTTGTTAAGATGCTTGCGTATGTGTGTTAGGAACTAATTAAATTTGAACAAACTAATGATAATTGTATGTGTTTAAAGGTATCTATAAATTAGTTACTGATTTTCAACAGCACAAGACTAGCTAAATGATACCGCTAATCGTATGCTTGATGCTTAATAAAAACAGCTAAGTACAGTTTATACAAAGCCTGTATTTACTATTGATACCATCTATTTTGAATATAACAAACAACCGAGTTTGGAGAGGATATGAAGCGTTTATTATTGGTTGCTGCCTTGGCAGCTACGCAAACTGTTTTTGCAGCTGAAGCAACCACGCCTATCACTGCATCAAGCAGTGTNNGAAAAATTTGTATCAGGTTTTAAAGATGGTTATGGTGCTAAACAAGGCTTACTTTCGGAAGATGAAATCAAACAAACTTTAACCAATTATAAAGAGCGTCGTATGGCACAGGCGCAAGAAGATTTTCATAAACAAGCCGAAGAAAACAAAAAGCTGGGCGAGGCTTTTTTAGCTGAAAACGGCAAAAAAGCAGAAGTTAAAACAACCGCTTCGGGTTTGCAATACGAAGTTTTAACGCAAGGTGCAAGCACTAAACCTACTCCTAGCGACACGGTAGAAGTACATTACGAAGGCAAACTGACGGATGGCACAGTATTTGATAGCTCAGTTGCACGTGGCCAACCTGCTTCTTTTAGACTTGACCAAGTCATTACGGGTTGGACAGAAGGTTTGCAACTGATGTCGGTAGGCAGCAAATATCGCTTTGTAATTCCTGCTGCATTAGCCTATGGCGAAATGGGTGCAGGCACGATTCCTCCTAATGCAGTATTAGTGTTTGAGGTTGAGTTGTTAAAAGTTACTAAAGATGAAGCAGCTACACCAGAGAAAAAAGCCAAGAAAAAATAAGACGTGTTGATGGTTGTTTAAATCAATCCTTCGACTCCGCTCATGATACGTTCTTACGTTGGCTGAGTGGAGTCAACGTCTTTTAATGAGTATCACCACTTCTACGGCCACAATGTCTGCATTTGCGGGTAAATAATTCAGGCGATTCTTTTCCTACAAACACATTTCGGCAAACAGGGCAGCGTAAACGCTTAACAATCAGCCATAACAATGCACACACGCTAAGTGTTAATACAAAAAATTGACTCAATTGATTTCCTAGATGCTTATCTAAGGCGTAAAAATCTAAAATAGCCCCGATAAATATCCCTGCTATTAATACATTAAGAAACACAGATATTTGACAGCTTATTTGAACTAAGCGAATTTGGTGAATGGTTTTCAAGTAGTATCCAAAAGTTTAATGACACGCTAACTGCGTCTTTGTAATCATGCTTAATTATATCACGAAGTTTAAAAAGTAAATATTTTGCAGATAAAGTATGACTCTAATCTGATAATCGCGTTAGGATGGTATCATTTTACGATGGCTAAATAAAATTGAGTAAATAATGTCTCATCCAAACTTAATGACACTTGTTAAAACTTGGCTACAGTTGATTGCCCTAGCACATATTTTGGGTGGGTTGATGCTGCCGTTTGTTGTGCAACTTGACTTAGTTCAGCCTTATTTTAAGCTAATGGCCGAGGTATTTGCGCTCAGCCCAAATCAGGATCTAAGCATTGTACAGTTTATGGTGGGTATTTTTGGCCCCACTATAGCGAGTTGGGGAGTATTGTTTTGGGCAGTGGTGACACAATCTTTTAACAATCCAACCAAGAAATCATGGTATGTGATGCTTGCAGCTTGTGTGGTATGGGCTTTTTACGACAGTATTTATTCGAGCATTTTTGGTTTGTGGATTAATGCATTAATTAATGGGGTGGCATTTGTGAGTATTGTGCTGCCCTTGTGGTGGGTGCGCAAAGGCTTTGATAACTAGAAGCAACGTCCTTGTTGCCGCCTATGTTTCAGCTTTTGAGATCTACTTTATTTTTGTGATTATCCACTAACTGCATTTGTACTTCGTATTGCTTGGTAATGGTTTGCATCTGCTTTAACAAGTTTTCGGTGGTATTACAAATAGTTGTCGGCACATACAAATTTTCGCCAGACAAGGCAAAACCTGCTTTAGAAAAACTCCAAATACGTTTAACGCTACTTAGACCCTCGGTAATTTGTGGGGTGTTAAGGTTGCTGTTGCTTAACTCTTGCAAGGCATTTTCGTAGTCATTAATGGCTGTGGTTAAATCTTGCTCTAAACCATCGTAAGTCAAGCCCCAGCTTTTGCTAAGATACAATTTGCCAATACGTTGACTTAACAT
>DDBM01000231.1:0-516 GCA_002333125.1 Moraxellaceae bacterium UBA2032
CTACAGACCCGCGCGCAGTGGGGCGAGATTATAAGCCTAAGTCGCTTAAATTTCCACAATAACATAATATTTTTTAACTTTATTAGGACTTACGTGGTTATTGCTTATTTGCTCACATTTCAATCGTTTGCAACGATTTTATGTTTACAAAACGCACTAATTGCAACGCAATGCGTAAGTCCCGATTTTTTCAAGCACTTCAAAAATACCGCAAAAATTAGGAGGAATAACGGCTGCATCACCTGCGCCAATGTCAATAAAATCACCTTGGCTGTCGTGTAAACGAACCTTGCCTGCAATTACCGTAAAAAATTCTTGTTTATTTGCTGCAAACTCAATGCGCCATGCACCCACTTCGCACGCCCATATACCACAACTCATGTGAGGATGCTCGTATAAGCTATAAGTTAAACGCTGAGGACTGCCTTTAAGCAAACGCTCGGTTTTAGGATAATCAATGCTTGCTTGTGATTGTTGTTGCCCTTGACCTGCTACAAATAATGCCGCCACGATTAA
>DDBM01000231.1:562-15745 GCA_002333125.1 Moraxellaceae bacterium UBA2032
CGTTTTTATAATTACCCCAAATTAGCGGCATTTTTTGGTGAGCGCGCTAAGGGTGGCGTGGGTTTAATTATTACAGGCGGTATTTCGCCTAACCGTGAAGGATGGTTGTTGCCGTTTGGCGGCACGATGAATCGAATTACCGATGCCGTTAATCATCGTTTGGTGACTCATGCAGTGCATAAAGAGGGCGGCAAAATTTTAATGCAAGTTTTGCACGCAGGGCGTTATGGTTTTCATCCTTTTGTGGTGTCTGCTTCGGCAACTAAATCACCGATTTCGATGTTTAAACCGCGTGAAATGTCTGAGCGTGGCATTGCCAAAACCATTGCGGCTTATGGTCGTTGTGCGCGGTTGGCTAAGTTGGCAGGTTATGACGGCGTAGAGATTATGGGCAGCGAAGGCTATTTGCTCAATCAATTTTTATGTGCGCGAGTCAATCAACGTGATGACGAGTGGGGCGGTAATATTCAAAATCGTATGCGTTTTCCGATTGAAGTCGTTAAGCGTATGCGTAAAGTGGTGGGTAAAAACTTTATTATTGCGTATCGTTTGTCGCTGTTAGATTTGGTCGAAGGTGGTAATACGTGGGACGAAGTAGTAACGGTAGCCAAAGCCCTTGAGCAAGCAGGCGTGACTTTGCTCAATACAGGCATTGGCTGGCATGAAGCGCGTGTACCAACCATTGTTACCTCTGTGCCACGTGCCGCGTTTGTGGACGTGACAGCACGTATTAAAAAAGAAGTGTCGATTCCTGTGATTGCGTCTAATCGTATTAACATGCCCGATACCGCCGAAAAAATTTTGGCGCGTGGTGATGCTGATATGATTCAAATGGCGCGACCCTTTTTGGCTGATTCCGATTGGGTTAATAAAGCCGCTGCCAACAAAGCGGACGAAATTAATACTTGTATTGCCTGTAATCAAGCCTGTTTAGACCACGCCTTTAAAAATAAACGCGTCAGTTGTTTGGTTAATCCGCGTGCTTGTCACGAGACCGAATTGGTGTATATCAAAACCCAAAAAGCTAAGCGTATTGCGGTGGTGGGTGCAGGGCCTGCGGGGTTGTCGGCGGCAACTGTGGCGGCGGAGCGTGGTCATCATGTGACTTTATTTGATGCCAGCCATGAAGTAGGTGGTCAATTTAATATTGCCAAACAAATTCCGGGCAAAGAAGAATTTTTTGAGACGATTCGTTATTTTGCGCGTCAAATTGAATTAAAAGGAGTCACCCTTAAACTCAATCAAAAGGTGAGTGCGGCTGATTTAGAAGCCCAAGGTTTTGATGAAGTGATTGTGGCTACAGGTATTGCACCACGTAAACCACCGATTAAAGGCATTAATCACCCTAAAGTGTTGTCTTATATTGATGTCTTGCGTGACAAAAAGCCTGTTGGCGAGCGTGTGGCGGTGATTGGTGCGGGCGGTATTGGTTTTGATTTAAGCGAGTTTTTATTGCATGACCCTAAAGTTGCATTGCCTGTGAGTAAAGAGGCGTGGTATGCCGAATGGGGTGTCGATGTTAATGCTACGGTAGAAGGCGGTTTAGTTGCACCTCAACACAAAAAGCCCTTACGCCAAATTTACTTATTGCAGCGCAAAGAAAGCAAAGTGGGTGCTGGTTTGGGCAAAACTTCAGGTTGGGTACATCGGGCTGTGATGCAGCAAAATAATGTGGCCATGATGTCAGGCGTTGAATACCGCGAAATTAACGATGACGGTTTGTTAATTGCCATAAATGGCAAAGAGCAATTGTTAGCGGTTGATAATGTAGTGATTTGTGCAGGCCAAGAGTGTTTGCGTGAGTTAATGCCAGCCGAAGGTCAAAAAACCAAAGCGAATTATCATTTAATTGGTGGTGCTGCACTGGCGAGTGAGTTAGATGCCAAACGTGCCATTAAAGAAGGTGCAGAATTGGCGGCACGTTTGTAATAACGAGACTTACATATTTCGCCCACAGGGAGAGGGAGTTCTCTCTCCTTAGTGGGGGCAAGGTAATATGTTCAAAATTAACCCCAAATATGTTTTAAGCTAAAACGTCAACAGCCCCTAATTTTTTGAGTTTTTAGTCAGTAATGTCCTATTTTCACATGACATAAGTCTATGTTTGGGCGTATATTCGGATGCTATTAGTACCATCGTACGTTATTTGTCTAATAATGATAGGAAATAATCATGACTTCTTTTTTTGTGACCAAAGCTAAAGCTAAAGCTCAATTAGTTGGTATTAAAGCCGCAATGACTCTATTGCCAGCCCCTAGACCGACGGTATTTTCGGGTGAGGGTGCTGCGCTTAAACTGTGTCAGGCAATGGCTACTTTTGGCCATAAAAACGTGTTGATTGTGTCGGATAAAATCTTAAATAATTTAGGTGTACTCAAACCATTAGAAGCCAGATTTAACGAGCTAGGCGTAAAAGTGGCTATTTATGATGGTGTTATGCCCGACCCCACCATGAGTATTACCGAAGCCTGTTTGCAGCATTACAAAACAGCGCATTGTGATTCGGTATTGGCGGTTGGTGGTGGCTCTTCTATTGATGTGGCCAAAGTGGTTGCCTTAGCTGCAAGCACACAAAAAACACCGCAACAATTAGTGGGTATTTTAAAAGGGCGTAAAGCCAGTTCGCCGTTATATGCTATTCCTACTACCGCAGGGACAGGCTCAGAAGTCACCGTGGGTGCCGTGATTTCGGATGATAAAACTCATCAAAAAAACTTAATTTTAGACCCTAATGTGGTGCCGCGTATGGTGGCCTTAGACTCGGGTATTATGTCGGGAATGCCACCTAAAGTAACAGCCGAAACGGGCATGGATGCGTTGACTCATGCAGTCGAGGCTTATATGAGTGAAATAGCCACCAATGAGTCCGATTTATACGCCCGTGCTGCGGTAAAACTCATTTTTGAAAATCTGCGGATTGTTTATACCGAACCTAAAAATTTGGTCGCGCGCGAAGCAATGGCTTTAGCCTCGCATTATGGTGGTTTGGCCTTAAATCAAGGTGGCTTAGGTTATGTACATGGTATTGCCCATCAATTAGGCAGTTATTATGGTTTGCCACATGGTTTAAGTAACGCGATTGTGATGCCCCATGTATTGGCGTTTTCTCGTCCTGTGATTGATAATAAATTGGCCGATTTAGCCCGTTTTGCAGGTTTAGTCACTCAAGAAACATCAACCGCGATTGCTGCTCAAGCCTTTATGACCGAGCTGCAAAAGTTGATGGATGATGTAAAAATTAAATCCGTTGTGCCTAAGATGAATGAGCAAGATTTTGACGATATTATGCAAGGCGCATTTAAAGAAGTGCATGGTACGTATGCCGTGCCAAAATACATGACCGAAGATGACTGCAAGCAAATATTGTATGTGTTGTCTAAGCAAGTTTAACAGTTATCAGTTATCAGGTAGCAAAAAGGCTTGACCCTCCAGATGGAGTGGTCAAGCCGACTTATTGTTTTATACTAAACCAAAGGTTAGACCTGCATATTGTGTTAAACGGTGAACTAGCTTGTTGCCAAACACTGTTGAGGGTGTCCAAAAACCACCTGCTTTATCTTCTTTAGACACTTCTAAGGCTAAACAAACAGCCGCCTCACCCAAAATTTTAGCAGTTGAACCATAACCAGGGTCACGGTCACCCGTTACTTTAGCGGTAAGACCTTGGCCTGATGCCGTCACACCAAACAAACGAATATCATAAAAGCCATTTAATTGTTGCTTAGGCGTTGGGCCTTCGCCCGCTTTAGGCAAAATAAAATGCTCTAACACATGACGTGTTGGTGGCAACGCCACAGCAGCCACAAAACCTGCCATACCTATAGCCGCACCCACCGCCATTGCGCCACCCACTACGCCACGGCCTGTTAACATGGTTTCATCATAAATAAAATCTTGGCCATAAGCGTAGTCACTAATGGCATTACTACGATGCACAATTTTGGTGTTAATGCCTGCCATAATAAACGGTGCAGACCATGCCTTAGCATCGGCATCATATTCGGCAAATTGTAAATTAGGTTGCTTAGGTTTGCTTTGGGAAGAAGAAGGGCAAAGCGCGTAAGGATTGGCCATCAATTTGCGTAATGCGGCATTATGTGAGGCTTCTTTAATCATCTCTGTCATGCTGCCGACTGTACCGCCAGACATACCGCCTTTAATGGCTTTGACGCGTAATTTAACCCGTGTGCAGGCTTGGCCAAATTGCTGATTCGCTTGTTGTTGTAGGTAATATGTGCCTAAGTCGGAGGGAATAGAATCAAAACCACAACAATGTACAATACGCGCGCCATTTTTTTGGGCGGTCGCTTCGTACTGTTCTATCATTTGGGCAATCCATTGCGGCTCACCTGTTAAGTCACAATAATCTGTGCCTGTGTGAGCGCAAACTTTGACTAAGGTAGAGCCATACAACACATAAGGGCCAACCGTAGAAACCACCACCTTAGTTTGTTGACACATAGCAGTTAACGCGGCCTCGTCGGCGGCATCGGCCAATACAATAGGGAGGGCTTGCGCGGCAGAGCCTAAACTTTGGCGTAATTCATTAAGTTTACTTTGCGAGCGTCCTGCAATGGCCCACTGTAAATCACCGTTTACGCCGTGGCGTTCAAACAAATAACGCGTTAGTAATTGACCCACAAAACTGGTTGCACCGTAAACAATTAATTGATAATTCGACATCTTAAGCCTCTGTGTTAGATATTTTTACATTCTAAAATCATACTCTTTAGTATGACTTAGTCATAGTGTACAAATTTATACGCCCTGCAAACATAAATAAGGCTTTACAAAACCACACAAAAAGTGTGTATACTAACTAATACACAATTTTTATATGGGTATTAACAATGAACTTTAGAGTGGCCAGTATTATTTTTACTATTGCATCGGTTGTTACCGCAGGTATTTTTATGACTATCGCTTTAGTAATGGGGCATGAAGATGCTAAGTCGGTATGGTTAGCGATTGCAGCAGGTATAGGTGTGTCCATTCCAATTTCTTTTGTAGTCACGAGTCGTTTGCTTGAGTTTACGGCAAAGTTAAAGTAATAAGATTTGGGGGTAGGTTATTGACTTACCCCAGTTGTCAAAAACTAGAATTAGGCTCTTGTAAAAACAACAGTTCTTCGGTGGTTGATGTACGTCCTAAAACAGCATTGCGATGCGGATAACGCCCAAAACGCTCAATAATCACTTTGTGTTTTAATTCAAAATTTAAGTTAAATTCTAAACCTGCAATGCTATAAAGCTGCACGGCTTGTTCATGTATAACTAAAGACTCACTGTGCATAAACGGTAAATATAAAAACGATTTTTGTACGGTGCTTAATTGTTGATGTAAATCGAGTCTAATACATTCTTGCGCTAATATTAACGCGGCCAAATCGTAGGCAAATGCTTGGCCACTGTTGCGGTATAAATTACGCGAAAACTGGTCTAACACAATCACTTCGGCTAAACGCCCTTGTGCGTCGGTACGCCAATGCGCTAATTCACCATTAATAGCTTGTTGATGGGTTGTGCCAAAACGCGTGCGAATTTGCTCGTCAAACGCGGTGTCTTTTTTCCACCACAAACTAGAGTCGATTTGGGTAAACCAAAAGTTGATGATGTCGGTGGCGGTCATGGTCAATTTCCTTGAGTTTTAGATTTGTTAGGCGTACTATTTTTTAAAATTTATACGTCAAGTAGGTGCTATTGTGCAAGCAAAATTAACGTTGCGTTTAGAGGAAGAGCTTATTGAGCAAGCTAAATTAGTGGCTAAAAAATCAGGTAAATCGGTTTCGCAAATGGTCGCTGATTATTTTTTAAAACTTACTCAATCTTCACAATCAGTGGAGGCTTTGCCGCCTATTACATCGGCATTAAAAGGCTCTCTACCACAGGCAGTTATTACAAATGATGCTGACTATCATGAATATTTAGAGCGAAAATATTTGTGAAAGTGTTATTTGATACCAATGTAATTTTGGATTTATTATTAAATCGTCAGCCGTATGTAGATGCCGCCGCATTGTTAGTTGCCAAAGTAGAGCGAGGGCAATTAGAAGGTTATTTGGGAGTTACCACAGTCCCACGCTTTTTTATTTAACGGCCAAAACAGTAGGCACAGAAGCTGCAAAAGCTCAAATTAGTATGTTATTACAATTGTTTAAGGTGGCTTTGGTTGATGAGACTGTATTAAAAGATGCGCTCAAGGTTGGTTTTAGCGATTTTGAAGATGCCGTTTTGTATCAGTCGGCTAAAAATGCCAATATTGATACGATTGTTACGCGTAACATTAAAGACTTTAAACTAGCGCAATTGCCTGTGTATGCGCCTGATGAATTGTTGGCGGTGTTAAGTTTGCTGTAACATAAAATACCACAAGCCCCCACAGCATTGGTAGCCTGTGTGGTAACACAGGGTTTATGGCAAAGTTAAGGCAGTAAGTTGTTTTTTATACGGGCGTTTGCTGCATTTTTTTATTGTCTTCATAGCTACAAAATAAATCTAGTTTCCCATTATATCATCACCATCAGAGCAGCTATGAACCTTTCCATCATATAAAGTTGGCTTGTCGTCTGCTGTTTTGTCATATTGTATTGTGTTATTAGTTTTATATACTAATTGCTCAAAAAAGACAGACAAGAACATAAAGTGACTTGCCGCAGAAATACGTCCAGCACCTTTTGTAGACAGGGCATCTATTATGTCAATATATGAATGATTAGATAAAAAAATCTTATTTTTAATAGTGCAGACCCCGTCTTCACGGTGGATTTTTGCACCATTTAATAGAGATAAAGCGATATCAAAAGCAATGATTGCGTTTATATTCATACCTTCTAAGTCATTACCAAGTACTTCTAAGCCACATTTTGTTTTTATAGGTTCTTTTTCAATAAATGTAGTGACAAAGAAGGCAACTTTTTTAAAAACACTCGCCTTATCGAGACTATCTATACAGGGAAGTTGGGTTCTAATCGTATAGCAAACGTGTAACAAAATTTCTGTATCAATATGAAGAGTAATATTTTTGGCTTTAGCAAACGCATTAGTATAATGAAGAAGAAATATTAAGCCTTCTGTATCATTCTCTTGGTAAATCATTAGTTATTCCATTAAAAGCAAAAAAGGCTTATAACAAAGCCTTTTTTGAACAAAACTTAAAGGTTACATAAATACTTTTGTTAAGCGATTGGCGAAAGTATTTGCTTCGTCAGCAATTTGCTCGTAGGTTTTGTTTTCAAACTCACCGGGTGCATTGTGTGAGCGAAAAGCTGCGACTTGGCGCTCGTTTATGGTAACGGCTTCTCCAAAATTTTTTGCTTGTGCTGCTTCTACTAAATTGCTAAAGGTATAAACCTTAGGTTCGCTGTTCACGAGGTACTCCTACAGACGTAATGAAAGTCGCCTATGCAACTTTTATAATTTACCGAAAGTTACACTAATTAAAAAAACAAAGAACGTCAATCGTTGTTTGGTAGTTTGTTATAATATGGCGTTATTTATCAAAGAAGACTTCTTGGGTCGAGATATTTCGATAAGTTTTCTACCCATACGCGATGTCAACCAAACTCAATACTTCACAATACCTTGTTGCGCCGCCCATACACTAATATCTTGTTTATTAAGCGCAGCCGCCATTAAATCAGGAAACAAATCAGGCGTACACGCAAAAGTAGGCGAGCCAAGCGCAGTAAATTCAGCCGCATTACGCGCATCAAAACACGGTGCGCCATCATCTGCCAACGCTAACAAACTAATCATTTGTACACCACTGCCTAACAGTGTTGCGGTACGTTTAAGCAGTTCGGTATTGTTGCCACCTTCAAATAAATCGCTAATTAATATCACAATAGTATCTTCGGGGCGACGAATTAAACCTTGGCAATAACTTAGTGCTTTGTTGATGTCAGTGCCACCGCCTAACTGTGTACCAAATAACACATCAACAGGGTCATCGAGCATCGGTGTTAAATCAACCACGGCAGTATCAAACACTACTAATTGTGTGCTAACAGCTTTAATTGACGCTAATACCGCCGCAAATAAACTAGCATAAACTACCGAACTGGCCATTGAGCCGCTTTGGTCAACACACAAAATAATGTCTTTTAAGGACTGCCGCTGACGGGCATAACCAATCAAGTTTTGCGGAATAATAGTGTTATATTCGGGCAAATAATGCTGTAAATTGGCGCGAATGGTACGCCCCCAATCAATGTCTTGGGCGCGTTTGGGTCGTCTATTGCGGCTAGCTTTGTTTAAGCTGCCCGACACCGCTTGTTGCATACGTCCTGCCAAGCGTCGCTCCAATTCGTCCACGACTTTACGCACCACAATGCGCGCTGTTTCTTTGGTTTTGGCAGGCATTAAATGATTGAGGCTAATTAAGGTACTCACCAAATGTACATCTGGCTCAACGGCTTGCAGCATTTCTGGTTCGAGCAACATTTGTTCTAGGTTAAGGCGTTGATAGGCATCTTTTTGTAATACCCGTACCACCGAAGACGGAAAGTACTGCCTAATATCGCCCAACCAACGGCTGACTTTAGGGGCAGAACTGCCCAAACCACCGCGCGTGCTTTTGGATTTGCTACGCCCCATGCCGTCTTCTTCACCTTCACCTTGATTGTATAAGGCGGCGAGGGCGGCATCCATACCCATATCGGTGGCGGATAATTCGGGCGTGAGGTTGGCGGTGTTGCCGAGTAATAATCGCCAACGGCGTTGTTGTTCGATTGTGTTCATCGTAAATTTCCTCCCTCACCCCAACCCTCTCCCTTAGGGAGAGGGAGCATTGTTCTCTCTCCCCGAGGGAGAGAGTTAGAGTGAGGGTTAATAGTTCCTAAAATCTGCGCTAATACAGGCAACACTAACTTCGCGCGGCTTTCATCAATAAGTTGCGCTTGTTTACTTAGTTGAGCTTGCCCACCCACTTTAGCGGCAATTTGTTGTTTTTCGGGCATACTAAAGCTGGCAATGGTGCGGCGTAATAAAGGCAACAGTTGCACAAAATGTTCTTCTGATAACTCAACTAACCAGTTATCGACCAAGCTCCATAAATCTTCATGATGAATCAAACTTAAACCTTGCCCCGACAAAAATCCCGCAAACCAATGTGCGGCTTGTTCGGGGTTGTTGGCTTGCGACAAAGCCAGTGCAAAGCGTTCGGCAGCTTGCTCTTGGTTTAATAAGTCATGGTCTTGCGCCAACCTACAACACCAACCTGCCACCAAACCATGCAAACCGTTCATGTCGGTGAGCTTAATTAACACCTTATGCCATGATTCATTAAGATGTACGGCCTCTAAACGCTGTAGCACCCGTTCTATCACCTTTAATTCGTTTAAGCGTTGCTCGGCGGCTTCGTCATTTAAACTGCTACAGGCAGGCAACAAGCCAATACAAATTCGGGTTACAAAGCTGTCGAGTACATGGCCAATGGCTTCGGTGTTGCTTTGACGCACGTCGCTATAACGCCATGTGTTGGCTAAAGGTTCTAAGGCGGCAATTAAGTGGCTAATGTCGCTACTTTGTGCCGATAAATTCATAATCTGTGCAATAAGCGCAGGCATGGTTTGCGGAATATCGGCCAATAATACCGACTGCATCAGTTGAGCAATGGCGGCAATGCGTTGCTCATTCACTAATTGATGTTGAATGTAATTGTTTGTGGCTTCGTGAATACTTTGACCCCAAATTGCCGTTTCGAGCAGTTTTAAACTTAGCTCAGGTTGCCATTGCAACGTCCAATTTTCTTTAAAGCTACCTCGACCACCACCGCCGCCAAATTGTCCCCATGCAATCCCTAATAAATTAAGACGATGCAAAAACTGACTCCGATTAAGGTCGATATCTTTACGCAAATCGAGTTCTAGGCTTTTAGCTTCGGCATCGGGTTTAAGGCGTAAGCTTTTGCATTGTTTGTTAAAGTCTTGCTGAATGGGCAGACTAGGCACATCGTCGGGGACTTCGCCTAGAACTTCACCCACCAACATCTTTTGAGCAAATTGTGAGGGTAGCTCATTGCCATGATGCAATACGCTGACAATGGCTTCGTTTAAGTCGTCTAAGTCGGGTAATTCACGGCCACGCAACGCAGCTAACGAAGAAATTAAACGAGTGGCATCAATGAGTTGTGCGCTAGAGGCATCTAAACCTTGCAGACGTAATGCTTGGGCAAATTTGGCCAACCAACTTATGGTGATGCTTTGATGTTGTAAGCTTTGTTGTTGATAATGTGTCCATAAATGTTGATACCATGCAGGTGACTCAATGCCTGCGCCATAACCGCTACGCGCCAATAAACGGCTATGTGTCCACGGAATCCATGCCGCTTGGGTTTTGATTTTGTTAAGTGTTTTGAGTAAGGCGGTGTCGTCTTTTTTGGTTGTTTTAAGCTCAACAAGGGCAGGGGTATGCCATGCGCCACACACCACGGCAATGCTTTGATAGCCGTCTTTTTCGGCTTGACGCAAACATTGACGCATATACGCTTCACGGCAGGCTTCGCGTTGTTGGCGTGGACTGTCATTGTGCGGCACATCTTCTCTAATCGCGCTCATGGCTTCGTGAATCGCCGTAAACACCTCGCCTGCATGAGGGCGTTGCTCAACTAAATGTTCCCAAAAGCGTTCGCTATCATAATACCCTGCGGCTTGGGCGAGTAGGCCAATGGGATCGATGGCTTCGTTGTTGTTTTCTGTTTCGCTTACACCCTCACCCCAGCCCTCTCCCTCAGGTAGAGGGGGAGATACAGCTCGCCAGTTGTCAGCCAAATTATAGGCTTGTGGCAAGTCTATAAAACGTAAAGCAATATTTTGTTGTAAGCCATATTGAATCGCTTGCCACTCGGGTGAAAATTCAGCAAAAGGAAAAAACGCTGCACGGGGTTCTGGTTCACCAACTACCGAGCCATACACCAATACCGCGACAGGTGGTTTCATGGTAGGATTAGCGGCAAAAGGCAAAATCGCTTCGGCTTCGAGTGGCCCTTCAAGCAAAATAATATCGGGTTGTAGTTGTTGTAGCGCATTGAGCAAGCTGTGTGCCGAACCTGGCCCATGATGACGAATGCCAAAAAGATGAATCATGCTATTTTCTCTTGATAGGAATATTTCTAATCCAACTCTTTACACGCTCTGTATAAGTCTTTCCAGCCATCACGCTCTTTCATCACGGTTTCTAAATATTCTTGCCACGGCACTCTATCTTGAACTGGGTCTTTTAATACTGCACCTAACAATCCTGCGGCTAAATCATGGGCGGTTAATACCCCATCACCAAAATGCGAGGCCAATGCCCAACCATTACTCATGACCGAAATCGCTTCGGCAGGACTTAATGAACCACTAGGAACTTTTAATTGAGCTTTGCGGTCTTCGGTTTGGCCTGTCCGTAATTCTCTAAAAATAGTGACTACACGGCGAATTTGTTCGAGGGCAGGTGGGGTATCGGGCAGTTCTAATACTTTACCCAAAGAAGCAACACGACTTTGAACAATGCTGATTTCTTCGTTCAAGCTATCGGGTACAGGCAAAATCACCGTGTTAAAACGGCGTTTAAGGGCAGAGGATAAATCGTTTACGCCTTTGTCGCGGTTGTTGGCGGTGGCAATGACGTTAAAGCCTTTAATGGCCTGAAAGTCCGCGCCCAATTCGGGTACGGGTAAGGTTTTTTCGGAGAGCATGGTAATTAAGGTATCTTGCACATCGGCAGGAATACGGGTTAATTCTTCAACACGGGCAATTTTGCCATCACGCATGGCGTTAAGCATCGGGCTTGGCACTAAAGCCTCAGTGCTTGGGCCTT
This sequence comes from Moraxellaceae bacterium UBA2032, assembly GCA_002333125.1. Classification (GTDB taxonomy): domain Bacteria; phylum Pseudomonadota; class Gammaproteobacteria; order Pseudomonadales; family Moraxellaceae; genus Agitococcus. Next base: position 12,364 of record DDBM01000231.1, read on the forward strand.
TGGCCAATAACATGGCGTAGTTCCAACCATAACGCAACGACTCCTCGCTCGTACCTGCCGTGCCTTGAACCAATAAACTGCTATCACCACTAATGGCGGCGGCTAAATGCTCCGAGACCCACGACTTTGCCGTACCGGGTACACCCAATAATAATAAGGCGCGGTCGGTGGCAAGTGTGGCCACAGCTATTTCTGCTAAGCGTTTGTTGCCAATGTATTTGGCACTGATTTCAACCCCATTATCAAGTTTGCCACCCAATAAATAAGTGACAACGGCTTGAGGCGATAGCTTCCATTGTGGTGGTTTGGTGCGCGTGTCTTGGGCGGCTAAAGCCTCTAATTCATGTAAAAATTGATGTTCGGCACGTTGGCGCAATACATTGGTCATGGTGGGGCTTCCTTATTTTTGATGGCTGAATTATGGAGTGAGATAATGGCTTTGGCTAGTGTATCAACAGGGTGTGGCGACAGTTTTTGTCGTTGTGTTGCACTCCAAACAAAAAGCACCCTACAAAAAAAGTTTGTCATACAGGAGCCTGTGTTCGTTGCACGTAACATGGGGTTCATGGTAGGGTTAAGTCAACAAGTCTTTGTTTTGGCAGATATTTAATCCCGTAATTCGCTACGCTACTTACGGGCTACACTTGAGGTGGGTAGTATCATCTTTAGCTATACGTACAATGTCCCTGATTGTGTCATCTGTATTGTAAGGTTCACTATAGCGTATAAGGTAGCCATAAGCAGCTACAGCGATAGCTGTTAATATACTCTCATCCAACACACCCTCAACAGCTAAGTCTCTTACTAAGTTATTTTTAGGGTCTTTAGAGAACTCGCCTTGAAATACTCTTGTAATAACAGGTGCAAAGTGTACTTAAGTACTTACTTAACTCAGCAACCACATTTAAGTTACTTATAAAATCCTTTACTAAAACCAAAGGACTATTAGAGGCATCACCTTTCTTCTGTGTAAAGTAAGCCTTAATTAAGTTTCTCAAATTAAAAGGTTGATTACGTTCTTCTTCACGTACAGCTTCAGTAACACCTTGAAGTACAATTACTTTACCGTCTGCTACTTCTTCAGCTACACCTCCTTCTGTACTTCGGGAAGACTCAGGTACTCTTTCACTGCTTGAAAGGGTTTTCCTGTTTCCGCCAAAGATTTCATCCCTTGTATCTTCTGTGGTATTTCGGGATGTTGTTCCTGTACTTCTTTCGGCATTGCTTGAAACATCCGTAGCATCTTCTGTTTGGTTAGTTCCAGTGCTTCTGCGTTGGTTTCGTTCATTAGACTGTTCCTGTGTAGTGTTACTCAAGGTTTTAAAAATATTTTGCAGTTCTGTCAATTGTTCTTTAGAAAATACGGTAGGTAGTTCGTTTTGCACACTAGCTTCGCCAATAATAACAGACAACATTTCTACAGTGCCGTAGGCTGGGTATTTTGCCCAGCTTATTGTTTTTAAATGATTTAATTTTTTGCTGGGCTAAAGCCACAGCCTACATCCATAAACCAAGTGCCATAACCCGTATGTAGCATCGCAAAATACTGGATAAATTCTTTTTAAAACAATTATTTATCGTTTTAATACCCCCATAACCCGTGTTACGTTGCACTTCACAACGAGCTACAAACTTAAAAATCGTTTTACACTTTTTTGTTGATAAGTGATAGTGCCTGTGCTATCAATATCAAATGAAAAAAGCTGTGATTGATACCAATATTATTGTAAGTGCCATTCAAACAGGCGATAGCATCAGTCGGGATATATTACGTTTAGTGTTTTTGGGACACCTCACCCCTCTAATGTCTAATGCCTTATTTTTAGAGTACGAAGCCGTTACGCAACGCGCAGAGGTTATGCGCCGCTGTCATTTTAGTGCACCAGAAGCGGAGCAGTTTTTAGATGCCGTGTTTGCAAGCTCACAATGGGTAGAAATCTATTTAGCTTGGCGACCTAATCTTTTGGATGAAGGTGACAACTTTTTGATAGAACTGGCTGTTGCAGGAAATGCAGATTATTTAATTACTCATAATATGAGAGACTTAAGAAATGGTGAGTTGCTTTTTCCTCAGCTTTTGATTTGTAATCCTCAACAATTTATGGTGCATTGGCGGAGTCAAATATGAGTACATTAACAATTCGACTACCCGAAGAAAAACATGAACGTCTTAAAACACTGGCGGCTGCGCGTCATATAAGCGTTAATAAACTGATAGATGAGTTGGCCACTATTGCCTTGGTAGCGCATGATACCCAGTTGCGTTTTTTGACAAGGGCAAAACGAGGAAATCCTCAAGTAGGATTGGAGTTGTTAGACAAGTTGGCACAAAAAGAGCAGCAAACGTAGTAACCTGTATGCAGCGTAGCGAAATACTGGATTAAATGTATTAAAAACAATTGCTTACTTCCATAAAACCCGTGTTACGTGCAACGAAACACGGGCTACAAATCTACTGGTAAACCGCTTCTTTTTCACTCTTAGCAATAATCACCGCCGCACACGAGTCGCTATACACATTTACCGCAGTTCTAAACATATCCAAAATTCGGTCGGTCACCAAAATCAAGCCAATCGCTTCGAGTGGCAAACCAATCGCCGTTAAAATAATGGTAATGGCAACCAAACTGGCAGCAGGGATACCTGCCACGCCTATAGAGGTTAATAATGCCAATAAAACCACGGTAAATTGCACTTCTATACTCAAAGCTAAACCATAGGCTTGGGCAATAAATAACGCCGCAACGCATTCATATAACGCGGTTCCGTCCATATTAACGGTTGCACCTAGCGGCAAAACAAAGCTACGAGTCCGATTAGAAACCCCTGCTTTTTGGACACAATCGAGCGTCATAGGTAAAGTGGCAGAAGAAGAAGCAGTCGAAAAAGCGGTTAATAGGGCAGGAGTCATGGCGTTAAAATGCGTTTTTGGATTGAGTTTGCCCATAAAAAATAACAAGGCAGGTAGCACCAAAAACACATGAATCATCAAACCCACAAACACGACTAAGGCAAAGGTTAACAAGGGCATAATCGCGGCAAAGCCTGTACTGGCAATGGTTTTGGCCACTAAACCAAATACGCCAATGGGCGCAAATTTCATGACCCACATCGTCATGGCAATCATGGTGTCCATTACGCCTTGCCAAAAGCCCATTAAAATTTGGTAGTGTGCTTTTTGAGTTTTGGTCATAAAGTAGCCAAATAAAATCGCAAAAAATATCAAACCTAACATCTCACCATTAGCAGCGGCATCTACCACATTGGTAGGAATCATACGCACAAAAATTTCAACAATGTCTGAGGTGTCGCGGCCTGCGACTTTGGCGGTCACATCGGCAACCGCTTGTGGGTCTAAACCTAATATAGCTTTGGCAGGTTG
>DDBM01000231.1:15814-16025 GCA_002333125.1 Moraxellaceae bacterium UBA2032
GACCCTGCTAATATCGCTAATAAAATGGCAATTAAAATTTGCCAATGTAATTTGATTGAAGTCATGGGTGGCTCTCCAAAAAATACCCTCTCCTAGGGGAGAGGGTTGGGGTGAGGGTAAGAATGTTTACGCAAACGCCTGTTGTAAGTTCAACCTAAATTGCCATGCACTGACAATTTGCTGTGGATACTGATTGGCTTGTTGTGCCAAG
>DDBM01000231.1:16073-16313 GCA_002333125.1 Moraxellaceae bacterium UBA2032
AAGCCAAAAGCCAATCGGCCTGTGTTTGACGTACTGCGGCTGTGGCCAAGCCTGTTAAAATAGCTTCTGCCCAATCGGTTTTTAAGATAGCCGTTACAAAGGCTTGGGCAGGCATTTGATAATGTTCGCTGAGCCAATCTAAAGACACACAAGCTACAATATCACGCAACCATTGTGCTTTTTCTCCGAATCCATTTCTAATGTCGGCTGCTTTGGGGTTAAGTCCGTCACGCTCTAAAC
>DDBM01000179.1 GCA_002333125.1 Moraxellaceae bacterium UBA2032
CCTATGTATTATGGTCAATACTCAACGTCTTTAAGACAGGGTTTGTCATTAACGTGTTGATAAGTCTTAGTACTTAGTATGCGTTCGGCAAGCTAAGTACCTCTATGCCATGATTATCATCAACAAGAGGGTGACTGGCTGATTAACAATCCCGCTGCACTTTTTAGCCGTATATGATACCTTATTTTGCCCCTATTCATGAGCAATCTATATCACTTGCTTAAAAAAGCTAAACATTCTTTATTTTCATGCCTTATCTGTCAAGAAAAAATCTCTTTTTTTTGCTTGTTCGTTAACACTCTGTACTTTTAATGACATAGTTTTACTTATCAAGTGAACAAAAAGAGGCTATATTTGGCCTATTATTTTTTATCCCATGATGGGAGTAAATGGCAGATGAATAAAAAACTGATAACAATGACATTTTTGAGCGTCTTAATAAACGCTTTTAGCACCGCTCAAGCCTCAGATGAGTATTATAAATGGGTTGATGAACGTGGTGTTACCCACTACTCACAAAGCCTACCCGATGATTCAAAAATCAAAGCCGAACGGGTTAATGTTAGCACTCATATACCACGCGGTAGCGAACAGGCCATTAATAACCTACAACAACAACGTAGCGAAAAAGCCGAAGAGAATAAAGAGGGCAAAGAAGGGGTAACAAAAACAGGGGCAAAACCTAAAGTTGATGTGAGTAAAGCACCTGCTGAATACAAAGAAAAGTGCGCCACACTTAAAGACGACTTAACAAAACTTAGTGGGGCTAGCTCTACTCTTAGAGTAAAGGATGCCAATGGTGAAGTGCGTAAAATGACCGCTGATGAAATTGCAAAACGCACTGAGTCAACTAATAGCCAAATTAAAATCTATTGCAAATAATTTGCCTAGTGAGGGCGTGAGTTTCACGCCCTACTCTTTTTTATTCCCCAACCAACCATTTAACCGATGCTTTAGCCAAGACATGTTGGCTTAACTGCGGTAACAGCCATTGCAATACTTTGTCGGCTTCTTCGGCAAATAAATACGGTGGATTTACAATCAACAAACCACAGCCATTTAAACCTAAGGCGTTATCGTCAGGCATCACACATAATTCACAAATCAACTGCTTACGAATACCCGTCTTAACTAATTTGCGCTCAAAACGCTCAATCGGGGCGCGGTCTTTAATCGGATACCAAATAGCAAACGTACCTGTAGGCCATTTATCATAGGCTTTAGCCAATAATTGAACCACCTCGGGGTAATCTTGGCGTTCTTCTTCATAAGGTGGGTCAATCAACACCAAGCCACGTTTTTCTTTAGGTGGAATGACGGCAGTTAACCCCTCATAAGCATCACGATGATGTACAACGGCTTGCGGATTTCTATAAAAATTATATTTTAGCTTTTCGACATCAACAGGATGCCATTCCATTAATACCATACGGTCTTGAGGACGCAAATTTTGTGCCGCAAACCACGGTGAGCCACCATAATAGGCTTTGCCAAATTGCTCTTTGAGTGTATCTAAAGCCGCAAAATACCCTTCTACCCACGCATTAGGAAAGGTTTGACGTGTATTTAATTTACGAATGCCGTCTAAATATTCACCTGTTTTTTGGGCAGGTGCAGCGGCCAAATCGTACCAACCACGTCCTGCATGGGTATCAATATAACAAAAAGCATTGTCCTTCTTATGCAGGGCTTGTAATAATCCAATCTCTAAAATATGTTTCATCACATCGGCAAAGTTTCCCGCGTGATAATGGTGACGATAATTCATGCAATATTCTCAAATAGATTTGCCTAGCAACAACGCAACTGTGCTGACTCAAGCGTTAGATAGTTTGGTTGAGCGACATTATGCCGTAATTCCCAACTTTCTTTTAGTAAATATGCAACAAGCCTTATTACAAGAGTTGCTACAAAAGCAAAATGACGGTTTTTTTCATGCTGCCAACATTGGGCGTGGACAACATCAAGCACGACATAGCCAAATTAGGGGTGATAGTATTTGTTGGCTTGAAGAAGATTTTGCCCTAGGCAAGCAATATTTAGCGATGATGGAGCAGTTACGCCAACAGTTAAACCAAGACTTTTATTTAGGTTTACGCTCTTTTGAGGGGCATTATGCCCACTATCAAATAGGCAGTGTGTATCAACGTCATGTTGACCGTCATAAGGACAATAATGCACGGGTTGTTTCTGCGGTGTGTTATTTAAACCAAGACTGGCCTATAGAAGCAGGTGGCGAGCTAAAGCTGTACGATAATAACAATCAGTTATTGCTAACTTTGCCGCCTATAGGCGGTACATTGGTATTATTTATGAGTGCCGATATGCCGCACGAGGTATTAGCGGCACATCACTCTAGATACAGTATTGCAGGTTGGTTTAGGCAGGATTAGTTTCGACAGGCTCAACTACCTCGACAGGCTCAGCCAACGCAAAAACGTTCCCTGAGCGAAGTCGAAGGGTACTACTACTTACGTAACCTTAGTGTTAACCCTTTTAAAAAGTTTCTTAAAAATTGGTCACCACATTCACGGTAATTATGGTGGCCTTCTTTTCTAAAAATAGCCCCTAATTCATGCTTAGAGACACTTAAACCAACCGAATCTAAAATAGCTAGCATCTCGTCTTCTTGTAATTCAAAGGCAATGCGTAGCTTTTTTAACACCATATTATTGCTGACAAAGATTTTTTTCTCGGGGGCTTCGTAAGCTTTACCTTGTGGCAAACCACGACGCTGGATAATCAAGCCATCTAAAAAATGCGCCAACATTTGATGAGAACATATTTGGAAGTTTGCGTCTTCTTCTTTAGCCAACCATGCGGCCACTTGCTCAAGCGACACGTCAACCTGAGTCACTTTAAATACTTCGACCACCGCCGCATCACTAATATTTAAGCTATAACGTAAACTGCGTAACACATCATTGGTACTAATCATTTAGGTGCAACCTCTTCTGCCACTTTAACGCGAATCACACTGCCGCCAATTTTTTTGGCATTAAGGCGTTTAATTGCCGTTTTAGCCTCAATATGTTTGGGCATTTCTACAAAACCAAAGCCTTTGGACTTACCTGTGTCTTTATCTAAAACAAGGGTACAAGACTCAACTAAGCCAAACTCCGCAAACAACGCAGTTAATTCTGCTTGTGTGGTTTCGCGGGATAAATTACGGGCAATGATTTTCATTAACATTCCAAAACAAGATAAACAAAACAACCTCTATGATAACATGCCTAAGATACTTTAACTTAACTCTCAAAACGCATACACGCTAACCAATCCTGCAAATGGCTTTTATCCCCCACCACCACAAAGCCTTTATTTTTGAGGGTTTCGCGGCAATTGTACAAAAAGGGTCTTCCTTCAAAATCAACCAACGCCCCACCTGCCTCTTCTAAAATTATTTGTCCTGCGGCGGTATCCCATTCCATCGTTGTACCAAAACGCGGATAAAAATCAGCTTTGCCTTGGGCAATCTGACACATTTTTAAGGCACTACCCACTTGCAG
>DDBM01000267.1 GCA_002333125.1 Moraxellaceae bacterium UBA2032
ACTTTGTCGTAAAACTGAATCGCACTGCCGCCCGACAAAGGTTCGTTGTCATTTAATCTAAACGATAATAACACCGCTTTTTTGAGCCATTGATTAACAACCCATTCACCGTTAATTTTTTCGGCAACACGGGCTTTGCCGCTGTCTAATAATTGAATTGCTTCGGCCACGGCATCACGCACATCTTGAGGCGCGTTGGTGGGGCTAAATTGTAGGCGGTCTTCAAAAGCGTGGACGATAATGTCAGAAAGGGACATGAGTTATTCTCCTAATAAATTTAGATATTCAACAGTCATTTTAGCCCTCACCCCAACCCTCTCCCGCAGGAGAGGGTGTTCTCTCTCCCTCTGGGAGAGAGCTAGAGTGAGGGGGTTAACAAATTAACAAGTCGTTGTGCAGCATCGACACAATCAGCAACAGGCGCAACTAAGGCCATACGCACATAGTTTTGAGCAGGATTGGGGCTATTTAAAGCCTCTCGGCCTAAGTATCTGCCTGCTAACACCGTAATATGTGTTTTTTGATACAAATGTTGAGCAAAGCTTTCATCACTAAAGTCATGTGGCACTTTAACCCAAAAATAAAATCCTGCTTGGGGCATAGTAAGTGGCAAAACGGGATGCACAATAGCATAAAAGTCGGCAAATTTTTGTCGATATTGGGCGCGATTAGCGACTACATGCGCTTCATCTTGCCATGCAGCAACCGATGCCCATTGATGTTGTACAGGCATGGCCGAGCCATGATAAGTACGATACAACAAATACGGTTTTAAAATGTTAGCATCACCAGCCACAAAACCTGAGCGTAAACCCGGCAAATTGGAACGTTTAGAGAGTGAGTGAAATACTACACAGTTTTTGTAGTCATCACGGCCTAATTCGGCACACACTTGTAATAAACCAATGGGCGGATTGGCTTCGTCAAAATAAATTTCGGAGTAACATTCGTCAGAGGCAATCACAAAATTATACTCATCACTTAAAGCAATGAGCTTTTTTAAGGTGTCAGCTTCTATTACCGAACCTGTAGGATTACCTGGTGAGCAAATAAATAATAATTGGGTGCGTTGCCATACCTCAGCAGGTACGGCATCAAAATCGGGAATAAAATGATTGTCGGCAGTACAAGACAAATAATAAGGTTCTGCGCCTGCCAAAAATGCCGCGCCTTCATAAATTTGATAAAAAGGATTAGGCATCACCACAAGCGGTTTTTGTGAAGCATTAACCACCGCTTGAGTAAACGAAAACAAGGCTTCTCGTGTGCCATTAACGGGTAAAATTTGGGTTTCGGGGTCTATGGTATTAAGGTTAAAACGTTTTGTAAGCCAAGTTTGTATAGCCTGACGTAACTCTACAATACCTTTGGTGCTAGGGTAGGTGGCAAGATGTTTGGCTTGTTGATTAATGGTCTCAAGCACAAAGCTAGGCGCAGGATGTTTAGGTTCACCAATNNTAAGAGTGTAATAAATCTAAATTAGGATTCATTTTAAATCATTCGCTGTATCAAGTTGTTGGCGTAGGGCATCGGCAAGATGTTGGCAAAGCTCTGGGTTAGAAATGGGTTGTCCGTGTCTATCACTAATAAAAAATACGTCTTCAACTCGTTCGCCTAAAGTCGCAATACGGGCGTTTTGTAGATTCACGCCATGCTCCATAAAAATTAAACCAATGCGTGCTAATAAACCCGGTCTGTCAAGGGTAATAACTTCAAGAACGGTTTGTTGTTTGTGAATGTCATTACTGATGTTGATTTCTGTTTTGACCTTAAAGTGTTTAAGCTCACGCGGAATACGTTTTTGTACAATGTTAGGAAACAAATCAGGTTGTGATAGTTCCTCTTGAAGTCGTGTTTTTATAAAGGCTAAACGGGCGTTATCGGTAATCGGTGTGTTGTCTTCATCTAAAATCACATAAGTATCTAAGGAGTAAAAGTTAGAGGCGGTAATAATGCGCGCATCTAAAATACTGACGTATTGTTGGTCTAAAGTAGCAACCGATGCCGCAAATAAATTGGGCAAATCCTTTGTATAAATAAAGACTTGGGTTGCGCCTTGTGCGGGCTTGTCTTTGTTTTGTTGAATCGCCACTAAAGGCTCAAGATTGTCGCCATGTTTTAAAATTTCACTGGTATGCCATGCAATGTCTTTGGCACTCTCGCGCAAAAAGTAATCATCTCCCAAGTTTTGCCAAATCGCATTAATGGCTTCTTCATTAAAGTCTTGCTCTAATAAAATTTCCATTGCGGTAATGCGTGTTTCTATAATTAACTCTTCGTAATCAATCGGGTTATGTAAGCCACGACGTAAAGCGCGGCGTGTTTGTTGATACAGTTGACGTAATAAAGAGTCACGCCACGAGTTCCATAATTTGGGGTTAGTGGCGCAAATATCCGATACCGTTAGAGCGTATAAATAGTCTAAGTGCGAAACGTCGCCAACTTTTTGAGCAAAGTTATAAATAACCTCGGGGTCGCTGAGGTCTTGTTTTTGCGCGGTCATCGACATTAACAAATGATTACGGGTGAGCCATGCCACTAAATTAGCACTACGCTGCGATAAACCATGATTTAAGCAAAACTCAATGGCATCAACCGAGCCGAGTTCGGAGTGGTCACCACCACGCCCTTTGCCTATATCATGAAATAAACCCGACAAATATAATAATTCGGGCATAGCTAAGTTTTGGGCAACTTCACTGACTAAAGGAAACTGTATTTTGTCTTCGGCACGACAAAAACGACTCATATTTTTTATGACTAATAACGTATGTGCATCTACGGTATAAATATGAAATAAATCATATTGCATTTGGCCAATAATCAAGCCAAAAGCTGGTAAATATTTACCCAGTACGCCATAACGCTTCATACGCTTTAAGGTATTAAATAAAGAGCGAGGTGAGCGCAAAATTTCCATAAAATAGGCTTTATTTTGCGGATTATCTCTAAAGCTTTGATTGATTTTACGCGCTTCAACCATAATTAAACGAATCGTACTGGCGCGAATACCTGTAATGTCGTCACTCTCCGAAAGTACCGCAAACAGCTCCATTAAAGCACTGGTGTTACGCGCAAATACCTGATGATGACGCACTTCTAAATAATTGTTTCGTATTTGAAAATCGTCAGATATCACTTGAATATGTGCGTCTTCATCACCTTTTAAAATGACTTCATCAAAATACTGTAATAACATTTCGTTAAGCATAGAGAGCGTCATTACCACACGGTAATACTCTTTCATAAATTGCTCAACAGCACGATTGGCATTGTTATCGGTATAGCCAAAATGTTGCGCTAAGTTACGCTGATAATCAAATAACAGCTTGTTTTCATTACGCGCGGCAATATGATGCAATGCAAAACGAATCTTCCATAAAAAAGTTTCGCCTTCGGCTAACTGTTTATATTCGTATTCGGTCAAAAAGCCATTAGTCACTAAGTCGTATAAATTGCTGGTTTGAAAGTGACGTTTAGTGACCCAAACAATGGTTTGAATATCACGCAAACCACCTGGTGCATTTTTAAGGTCGGGTTCTAGGTTGTATTCGGTGTCGTTGTGTTTATGATGCCGCGCGATTTGCTCATCACGTTTGGCCTCAAAAAATACCGCATCTGACCACAAAGGGTTAATTAGTTCTAATAAGTTTTGACGTAAGTTATCGCGGCCACACAAGGTTCTAATTTCTAAAAAAGTGGTGGCGATAGTAATGTCTTCGTTGACTTTATCAATGCAGGTTTCGAGCGAGCGCACGCTTGAGCCTATGTCTAAGCCTAAATCCCATAACAAGGTAATAAACTGGCTGACTTTTTCTTGTAGCTCTATCGACAGTGTGGTGTCGCTATGTAAGATTAATACATCAATATCGGAGTAGGGGTGTAACTCACCACGGCCATAGCCTCCAACGGCTAACAAAGCAATGTCAGATTCTTGCCCTAAATCAAAGCGTTGCCATGCGTGTTTTAATACGGCATCTACGGTTACCGCACGTGCTTGGACTAATAGGCGTACGTCCTCACCGTCATTAAAACGTGTCCATAATTGTTGTTGACACTGTTTTAGTAAATCACGATAAACACTAGGCGCAATGATTTTTTGGCTCAATTGTTGATGGTCTAACACTTGAGGAATCAGCGTTGGAGCTTGCATGTGTAGTCTCTTAATAACGGTAGAGTTCCCTTCCTTAATTTAGGGGAGGGTTAGGGTGGGGTTTGGGTCAACAACCCCCTCCCAACCTCCTCCTTAACAATGGAGGAGGCGTTTAAACACTTAAAAAACTAAAATCTTCTTCGGGGCGGGCAGTTAATACCTCAACACCTGTTGGGGTAACTAAAAGCGTGTGTTCCCATTGTGCCGACAATTTGTGGTCTTTAGTCACGGCCGTCCAATTATCGGGTAATAATTTGGTGTGAAAAGAGCCTGCGTTAATCATCGGTTCGATGGTAAAGGTCATGCCTGCCACTAATTCCATGCCTGTGCCTGCTTTGCCATAATGGACAATTTGTGGTTCTTCATGAAAAATATGGCCAATACCATGACCACAATAATCACGCACCACCGAAAAACGTTGTGCTTCGGCGTGTTTTTGAATCACTGCGCCTATATCCCCTAAACGACATTGAGGCTTAACTAAGGCAATCGCTTTATACAAACACTCTTGGGTTACGCGCACTAAACGTTCAGCCAAAATAGAACCTTCACCCACAATAAACATTTTGGAAGTGTCGCCGTGATAGCCGTCTTTAATCACGGTTACGTCAATATTAATAATGTCGCCATTTTTTAAGACTTTTTTGTCGGTGGGAATACCATGACACACGACATGATTGACCGAAGTACAAATACTTTTAGGAAAACCACGATAATTTAACGGCGCAGGAATCGCATGTTGCACATTAACAATATAATCATGGCAAATACGGTCGAGCTCTTCGGTGGTTACGCCAGCTTTAACATAATCACCAATCATCATTAATACATCGGCAGCTAATTTGCCTGCAACGCGCATTTTGGCAATTTCTTCGGAAGTTTTTAGAGAGACAGTCATAAATTTTTAAATCACGATTGAGGCTAAAGAGCGAGTATGGTATAAAGCGCGACTCATTTGTGCAAATAGCACGAGTGAGATGCTGATATTACGCGGCGGTTATCTACTAAGGGGTGATTTTAACGACTTTTAGTGATTAACGCAGTGATAATTACTCAGTCTTATATTATATTTTTTCATCACGCACATATATCGACACAATTATTGGGTGCTGCTTGTGTAAACAAGGGGTCGGTAATTGGGATATATGGAGGCCTAACCCTAATCGGAGTTAATCATGGCACAAGTTTCTATGCGCGACCTACTGCAAGCAGGCGCACATTTTGGTCACCAAACACGTTTTTGGAATCCAAAAATGGGCAA
>DDBM01000212.1:0-156 GCA_002333125.1 Moraxellaceae bacterium UBA2032
TAGTGTCACCATGTGTTTCTGCGCCGTTGGCAGGTGTTTTACTGTCAGTATCCACTTTGGGGAATCCACTATTAGGTGGTATTGCTTTGTTTGTTTTAGGTTTTGGGTTAAGCACCCCACTGATGATTTTAGGGGCGAGCGAAGGCAAATTTATGC
>DDBM01000212.1:246-2358 GCA_002333125.1 Moraxellaceae bacterium UBA2032
TTGGCTGAATTAGACGAAAACTTAACTCTTGCTCAACAAGAAAACAAAAAAGTATTAGTCGATTTTTATGCCGACTGGTGTGTAAGCTGCAAAATTATGAGCAAAGAAGTGTTTGAGCAAGCAGACGTACAAAGCGCACTACAAGGCTGGATTTTATTAAAAGCCGATGTCACCAAAAACACCAAAGAAGAACGCGCCTTACAACAACAACTCACTATTTTTGGCCCACCTGCGGTACTATTTTTTAGCGATGGGCAAGAAGTCGAGAGTTCGCGTTTAGTAGGCGAAGTGAGTAAGAGTCAGTTTATGGCACATTTACAACAATATATGCAGTGATTTTAGAGCCTGTTGACGTTTGAGCTAACTGCCTATTTTTGACTGAATTTTGAGCATATTATACTATTCCTCCCTCACTCTAGCTCTCTCCCACAGGGAGAGAGGACTCCCTCGCCCTTCGGGAGAGGGTTGGGGTGAGGGCTAAATCAAAACGTCAAATCCAACTCACCCCATAATAGAACGTAATGCTTCTTCGGCAGCAATCCATTGTGGACTACCCGACAAATCATTCCATGCTAATTTACCTTTACCGCGCAAGGCATTAAAACGCGCCTGATGTGGAATACGTGGATGTCGCTCCAAATACTCTAAAATTTGAATTGCCCCTGCGCGATTATTACACGCCAGCACCATATCACAGCCTGCTTCTAAGGCGGCATCGGCTCTATCGGCATAACCACCTACCACGCCTGCGCCTTCCATGCTCAAATCATCCGAAAAAATCACCCCATCAAAACCCATTTTTTGGCGTAATAAATCTTGCAACCAAATAGCCGAAAAGCCCGCAGGTTTATTATCAATTTCGGGGTAAATCACATGGGCAGGCATAATACCTTGCAGTTGTGACGATAACTCTTTAAACGGTACTAAATCAAAAGCATCAATTTCGGCAAAAGTGCGCTTATCCACAGGAATCGCCACATGCGAATCAGCTTCCACCGAACCATGACCTGGAAAATGTTTGCCTGTAGCGGCCATACCTGCCTCGTGCATTCCTTTAATAAAATGACGCAATAAGGCCACTGCCACTTCGGGTTCTGAATGAAAAGCACGACTACCAATCACTTGGCTCAGGCCACAATCCACATCTAAAATAGGTGCAAAACTCATGTCCACACCCACCGCTAATACCTCGGCGGCCATTAGCCAACCACAATGATGCGCCATTTGACACGCTTTTTGTGCATCATGGGCAAACATATCACCAAAAGTTTTCATCGGGGGTAATTTAACAAAACCCTCTTTAAAACGCTGCACGCGGCCACCCTCTTGGTCAACTGCAATAATAATTTCGGGACGATGCGCCCGAATACTTTTTACCAACGCCTGAAGCTGCTCTACACCCACAAAGTTACGGCCAAAAAATATCAAGCCTCCCACATGTGGATGCTGCAATATTTCCTTTTCTTCTGCATTTAACTCTATGCCTTGTACGTCAAGCATCAATGCACCATTCATAATGACTCTCCTCGGTATCAATTTATTTACTTTATAATCATAGGCCAAAAAGACTCTGTATAGTGTCTGTTTTTTAATACAATAATCGCTACAAAATTAAGGCGACAGTCTCTATAATGAACACTACTTGCCCGTCGTCCGCTGGCATTACATTCTCACTCTAGTCAGGACACTCATGGCCATACTTACTCGTAAACATGTTCTCTTGGCCGCCACCTTTGGCGGTTTAGTCTTTTTTTCAGCAGTTTTTGCTAAACAAGCGGCTGCACCTTCATCTATAGAACCGACTAAAGATGAAGTCAAAGCAACACGCTCTACGGTGGTAATGCTCAAGCATTTACACTACGAACATAAAAAATTAAATGACGCATTTTCGAGTCAAGTATTAGACCGATATCTTAAAGATTTGGACAACGGTCGCGCCTATTTTTTAGCAAACGATATTAAAGAATTTGAGGAATATCGTTATCTTTTTGATGATGATTTAGTCCGTGGCGATTTAAGCCGTGGTTTTGCTATTTATAGTCGTTATCAACAGCGCATCAATCAGCGTTTAGACTTTATTTTAAAAGAATTAAAAAAAGGCACTGATGCTTT
>DDBM01000212.1:2368-2745 GCA_002333125.1 Moraxellaceae bacterium UBA2032
AATAAAGCAGACGATGTTTTTCAAACATTTATGAATGCTTTTACCGAAACTTACGACCCACATACCGAATACTTTTCGCCGCGCACGTCCGAAAACTTTAATATTAATATGAGTTTATCTTTAGAGGGCATTGGTGCGGTATTACAAGGCGAAGATGAATACACCAAAATTGTACGCTTAGTACCTGCGGGTCCTGCTGACAAATCAAAACTGCTTAAACCTGGTGACCGAATTGTAGCTGTTGCACAAGGTAAAGAAGATTTTGTGGACGTGATTGGCTGGCGTATTGATGAAGTCGTAGACTTAATTCGTGGCCCCAAAAACAGCACCGTACGCTTGCAAATTTTACCTGCGAATGCCGTGGACGAAAATCAAAC
>DDBM01000212.1:2799-4568 GCA_002333125.1 Moraxellaceae bacterium UBA2032
GGCTCACTCACAGAAGCCAATACTTTAATTGGATTGTTTATAGAAACTGGCCCTACGGTACAAGTTAAAAATGCCAATAACGAAGTCGAACTCATGGGCGATGCAGATAACAGCATTGCCTACGATGGCCCATTAGTGGTGATGACTAACCGTTTNNCTAAATTATGGCGAACTAAAAGTAACCGAAGCAAAGTTTTATCGTATTTCGGGTGCAAGTACACAACATAAGGGCGTAGAAGCCGATATTAACTTTCCTAATATATTTCAAGGCAGTGATATAGGTGAGTCGGCACTCGAAAACGCCTTAGCATGGGATACCATTCCACCTGCACGGTATTTGCCGTATTCGGGCTTTAGTCGTCAACTACCCATTTTAAAAACCAAGTCGCAACGTCGTCAAGCACATGACCCTGATTTTCAATATTTGACGGCTCAAATCGAACTAGCAGAAACACTTAAAAAAGAAACGGTTATTTCGCTTAATGAAACCAAGCGCAAAAAAGAAGAGGCTGAGTTAGATGCCAAACGTTTGACTATTGAAAATACACGTCGCGCAGCGAAAGGCCAAGAACCACTCAAAACATGGCGTGAAGTTGAAGCCGAAAATGACGAAGACAAAGAGGATGAATTAGCTGACCCAAGCAAAAAAGACAAGCCAGAAGATGAAGCCTTTGTAAAAGAAGCGGCTGAGGTCTTGCTTGATGCTTTTGCGACACAATCGCCAGAAGAAACCGTCGCTAAACGTAATACTAAGTAAGACGTACTAAATGGGTGGTTGGTCTTAAATACCAATACACCCATGCTTCTAACCACTGACCGTCATCAAGCAAAATTGGTGTTAAACAACGCGCATATTCAGGGTGTGCGCCTGTTGTTTCTTCAAAATCATCTAAAATCAACCAAACTTCCTCAGAGCAGGCATAAATATCCCCTTCTATCCAACTATCACCTTGCACTAAGGCAGGATAATAACTGACTTGATACATATCACCTTTTATTTTAGCTTCGCCCACATAATTAGCGTGTTGCGCCAACCACTTGCTCATTTGATGCCCTGAATTTTTGCGTAAAGTGCCATAAACAAATAAATAGGAGTTTTCCATGTCTTTACCTTTGGTTTTAGCGTCAACATCAAGTTTTAGACGCGACTTATTAGCTAAACTACAAATTACATTTATACAAGATAGCCCACAAACCGACGAAACGCCTCTGACAAACGAAACTGCACCCCAATTAGCACAACGATTAGCCATTGCTAAAGCGCAAGCACTCATTCACAAATACCCACAACATTTAATTATTGGCTCTGACCAAGTGGCTACTTTTGCAGGTCAATTGATTGGCAAACCACTGACACACGACAACGCTATACAGCAATTAGTTTTATTTAGCGGTCAATGTGTAGATTTTTATACTGGACTTTGTGTGTTTAATAGTCAAACCAAAAACACTCAACACATTGTAGAAAAATTTAGTGTGTATTTTAGGAATTTAAGCCATGCACAAATTGAACGTTATTTACGTGCCGAAGAACCTTATTTTTGTGCAGGCAGTTTTAAAAGTGAAGGTTTGGGTATTTGTTTATTTGAAAAATTAGAAGGTAACGATTCTAGTAGTTTAATTGGTTTGCCGTTAATTCAATTAGTGACTATGTTAAATAATGAAGGAATACAAATACCTTAACCAAATAACTGTGCCTCAAGTCTCATTTTAAAACTTTAGCCAAATCAATGCCAAAACCATCACATTGTTTATTTTTAGCTTAGATA
>DDBM01000259.1 GCA_002333125.1 Moraxellaceae bacterium UBA2032
GACATAGCCATGAACAAATATATTGCCTTGTTTGAAGCATTTTTAATCGCAGACGATTGGACTTATGACAAACACTCCGATGAAGATCGCTGCTATTTAAGTGCCGCTTGTAAAGGAAAAAACACGCAAAAAACGTTAATTCTTGAGGCCAATTCACACACCAACAACATCATGTGCTTTGTGTATTTATCTATCACTGTGCCTGAGCGACATCGCATGGCTACCGCAGAATTAGTCTGCCGTATTAATCGTGCCCTCTTAAGGGGTAATTTTGATTTTGACTTTCGCGATGGTGAAGTGCGTTTTAGACATGCTTTCGATATAGAAGGCGGTGAATTGACACCCACCATGATTCGCAATCTGCGAGATAGTGCGTTAATGACTGCCGATGAATATCACCCAGCATTTATGGCCATCATGTTTGGCGACAAAACGGCGGAAGAAGCCCTTGTGACTTGCGAGGAGTTTAATCAGGAAGCAGAAAACGAATTTCAACAAGATGCTACTGACAAAGCTGACAACAGCAAAGCAAGTACCGATGTTGAAGTGGCAATAGTGCATTAAATAGCGATGGTGAAAACGATGTCAAATATGTTATTTGCAGTACGCGATGATTTAACCAAGATAGCGGCGAACGCCATTGTTAGAGTGAGCAATAGCAAACAAGGCGATGCTATTTTGGNNGCCGCTAGTGAAGGCATTGAAAGCCTTGCTTTTCCTGCGTTTGGTCAAATGACGTTTTTGCATCCTTATACCTGCATGATTGCGATGGAGGAAGTGACCCATTACTTTAATGAGCCAACGGGTTCATTACAGCAGGTGATTTTTTGTGTCGATGATGACGAGGAACAGCAACTCTATGAAGAGGCTTTTTGCCGTTTTCATTTACGCACGGTGTATATGTCGGGTGAAGTAGATGTTAGAAAGGGTGAGATGGACGATTTTGTGCGTCTTGTACAAGAAAATTGGGGCGCAAGTGCCGACGAATTAAATCAATTATTGAGGGAGAAGCGTGATGAGCGATAGTAATGAACTGGTAAATAATGTCAAAGGCGTTAACAAGCCTGCTCAGGCTAAGAATGGCACTAAATCCACCGATGAAAAGACAGGGGGATATACAGCTCGAATGATACTTAAATTGACGAATGCAGGTGCTTATGAATTTATAAAGGCACTTAGAGAGCGTGTAACCAATGCTGGCCTAAGGACAGAAAACAGCCATGATAAGGCTCTCTCAAAAGGCGGAAATGGCCAGCTAGGCTTTGATGTTTGTATGAATAGCATTACATTTCAATTGGTTATAGCGACAAGATTAAAAATTAGAGTTCTCGTTATTACTTACTCGGAGTCTGCAAAAGAGAAACTCGGGTTGGAATTAAAACCTAAAAACTTTGGGGCATATCATACCATTGAGAATATGGCGGCTGTTCATGACAACCAAGACTCTGCTATCCATTTTTTATTGGGAATGAACAAAACGCTTCAACTATGACTCTCCGCTAGTTTTCTAATTTGCACATTTACTTTTTATTCGTTTACCTGAGGTTTTTATGGCAACACACAATGAAATATACATTCAAGAAAACACGCGCACCAGTCATAAGCGTTGGGAAAGTATGGTGATGTATGCGTTACATTACGCTCTAAGAGACGTTGAAATTAAATCTCAACATCAAGTAGGGTGCTATTTACTAGTTAGGCTTAATATTAAGATTATCTAAAGCAGTGACTAGGATTATTGACAGGAAATTGCATCATGAATGCTTGGGAATATCATAATAATTTTTTTAGTCAGGATATACTAGGCTTCTTCAGAAGCCTAGAGCGCGGGCCTAGGACACGGAATACGGGTGACAGCATTGTGAGAGATCCTAGATACTCTTTCCATGCTGAAGATCTTACCTTGGGACGGGGCTATGACCACCTTGCACATATTACCCAAAAACATATTGCTTACTTTGCTGTTTCCTTGACATATGTGGTGATGATAAATCAAGTGGTTCACGCTCATTTTTCGCATCTGCATGAGAATTTTTGGAAAATCACTCGCTATCCACTTATTGCTGGCGGTATGAATCCGAGTCGTCTTCATTATGTGATTCTTGACGACAGTATTTGGTTGAATCGCAAGGTGTTACCAAGTGAAATCCTTGCTGCTTGGGAAGAGCTTGTTTGCCATCTTAAGGAGGATATACTTGCATTTGAGGCGATCCAAGACCTGCAACTGGGTCTTAATTGGCAAGACTTTAGTAGGGTTTCACTAAACGATCCTGATATTGTAGGGCATCGTACACGAAAAAACCTAGATGAAATACCTAGAGAGTATGGAGGTGAGGTACGAAAAGCCATAAAATCTGTTCTTGAAGCTGGGGGAGCAGAGTATGGTCAGGAAAAAAGGAGGTCAAGAAGGCCGTAACAATGGTTACTTGAGGCACTGATATTTCAGGTTGTAGTCATGGCTTAAATTGCGCGTCAAGTGCAACAAGCACCCAGCCGATTATTGTGTTATTTTTGATGGTTCTGAGACAATCTCAGTTTTTAATTTTTCTGTGGGTGCTTGCGCCTACGCGAGCAGTTAGGCTTTCATCATGGAAAATGAGTTATTTAATTTACATCGTAATGAATTGATTACCACTCTTTCAGGTGTTTTGTATGATATCAATAATTTGCGGCGCGAAAGGACTTCTCCACCACGATACACCTCGTCAATATTATCTGATTTAAATGGTAATGCTGTTGATAATCATGCTATTGGACATTCTATTCGCCAAATACATGATTTTTATGGTTGGATGGCCAAAAAACATAAACGTGGATTATGTGCGGGTACAATTTATAGAACGGTAAAATTTATGGATATTCAAGAGCGAGATGGAACTAAGCGTCCTTCAAGAAATATTCATCTTGAGCATACCATTCCTGTTGCAGTTCTTCAAAAAATGCTTAAATTTAATAAAGCTAGCTTTGATACACAAAATTTTGATGCACAAAAAAAGCTTCACCATATTTTAATGCAATATTCAATTTGCGTTGCTTTTCATGTTGATGAGCAAAAATGGATGGGAACAAATTTTGCAAAAGTCCCAGCAGCCACAAATGAGGCATTTAATGATGGTAAAAAAGTTGGCGAGCATCCATTTCGCCGTTACAAAAATTTACTCAATTGGTGTAATGAAAAAGGTCAGGATTTTCGGATTATAAATGTTATCACTGGGAAGCAGATTGATTTAGATGAGTTTACTTTTAAAGACCATATTGAAAACCTTAAATTAGCATCCCGTTTAGTGGGTATGGATAATAGTAGCATTTACAGTCTTTGATGCCTTTGTACTTGCCTAAATTATGCTCAACAACGACATCGGCCGTCAAGAG
>DDBM01000276.1 GCA_002333125.1 Moraxellaceae bacterium UBA2032
CAAAACGAAACTGGCGAACGGTTACAACAACTACAAGACAACCTATTTAGCCTACAGCTTAATCAACAAAGTGCCGAGCAAAGCCAACATAGCTTACAACAATGGCTCACTCAACATCCGCAGCCGTATCGTGCCTTTGAACACGAATTAAGTTTGGGTTGGTTGTTAAATCATGAATATTTTGATGGGGCGCGCCAATGGATAAGCCAACAAAATAACAAAGATATTGAGATGCCCACTTGGGCGACTCTGCGTTTGGCCTTACAGAATCAAGATAGCGACTCAATCAATCAGCTACTTAATCAAAAAGTTGAGCAATTACCTATTTATGACCGCATCGAAGCCGCCACACGTGTTAATCGTCCTGATTTAGCCGAAAGTTTGGCCTTTAATACCCAAGAAAGTTATCCACAAGATGATGAATTACATCGCCGTTATAGCGATTTGTTAAGTGAGCGCGGTCATAGTATTGCCCTTGATATAACGCACAACGAGTTAGGNNTTAGACAATATTACGCTTAATAATAACTTAGCCAATAGCCAGTTGATTGATTTGGAATGGCAACGCCAATCTAGCCAACAAACATGGCAATTTGCGCTAACGCAAGGCAGTGGCTGGTCAAACTTTACAGGTTGGCGTATTAAGCAACAGTATCGTGTTGATAGCCAAATCACTGCTTCTTGGCAGTGGTTGCAGAATCAACCGACTAACGACAGCACAGGTTTAATACTGGCAGGCACCAAAAATCGTTGGGCAGCAGGCGTTAATTGGGCGATGACAGGCCGCGAATACCTTAATGCCGAATTAAACCTAGATGACTATTTAAGCCAAGACGGTGTAGCACTTGGAACAGGTCAATTACTACAAGTAGATGCAGGACATCGACTCTTTGCCGACCAAAGCGACCACGTACTAAAACTCAGTATGGCACTGGGCAAGTTTAACGCCAACAACCCTTTAGACCCGCGTTTTAATCGCTTAACCACACAAGGGCAAACGCTAACAACGGGCTTTTTTATTCCTCAAGACTATCAACAAATAGGCTTAGCGTGGGCGTTTGGTCAAGTTAATCAAGCTCAACATCAACGTGGCTTACGCCTAATGGGTGAGTTTGGCATTAATAGCTCTAATGTGAGTGGCACAGGCTTTAATGGCCGTTTGGGTTTACAAAGCCCCGTTTTAGGTAATGACCGATTGCGTTTAGAACTCAGCCATAGCCAAAGTGGACAACAAAATGGTGACTCTTCACAAGAGATTCGCCTTAACTATCGTTTATTTTATTAACCCGAGGACTTTATCATGCGCTTAAAAAAACAAATGGCTTTAACCAGTTTAGTACTAGGCATGAGCTTATTACAGGCTTGCAGCACCTTGCACACTACCCCTACGGCCAGTCTTGATAAAAAAGCACAATGGGTATTATTACCTGCGATTAACAACACCGAAACCCCACAAGCAGGCGCGCGCCTTGATAGCATTACCGCCAGTTTATTGCGGGTTCATGGCGTGAGTAGCCTAGCCACTTACAATGCCAGCGCAAACAGTGAGGCAATTTTTGAACTCGCCGACCGTCGCAACCAAGAAAACGCCTTAACATGGGCCAAAAAATCAGGCGCAAAATATGCGGTTGCAGGCAGTGTCGATGAATGGCGTTATAAAGTGGGTTTAGATGGCGAACCAGCCGCAGGCATTACCCTTAATGTGATTGATTTAGAATCGGGTCAGGTAGTGTGGTCTGGCACAGCAGCCAAAACAGGTTGGAGCCGTGAGGCAGTCAGTGCCATTGCCCAAAAAGTGGTAGACAACTTACTTAAATCGGCCATCAATCCGTAATTAGGACGTTTAGACTATGCCCTTTACCCTTAGCCGCCGCCAAATTGCTGCTTTTTTAGCACCCAAACAAGCAAATCGCTTAATGCTGTTTGAAATAGCCTTATTTACGTTTGGAATAATTAGCTTAGGTGCATGGTCTAATCCTAACGACCCGTTTATGGTTGAATTGCCGTTTCCGTGGTTATGGCTTGCACCGACGCTGTTAGGTTTACGTTATGGCACAGTAGCGGCTTTTGGTTCTATTGGCCTGATTGCAGGCTCATGGTCATTATGGGATTTATTNNACCCGTCGCCATTATTTGCTTAAATTGTCGCATGAGCGTTTAGAGCAAGATATGCTCACCAAACCGATGACGCTGCGTGACTCGATTATGCACATTCGTGAAATCATGGTGACAGGCTTACAAGACCCATCGGCCTTACCTCACGCCAATGCGGTGATGCACTTATTAGCGCAGACTTGCCAACTTGAAGTCGCGGCCTTGTATCCTGTCAATCAAGGCAAAGTCAATAAAAAAGCCGATGCAAGTATTGGCACGCCTCAAGAGTTAGACCTTGATGATGCACTGCTGACTTATGCCCTCGAAAAAAACGAACTCAGCCACTTACAAACCGAAAGCCTGCAAAATGCCGAAAGCCACTATTTAGTGGTTGCACCACTCATTGCCACCAATCAACAATGTTTAGGTGTGTTAGTGGTCGAACGGATGCCCTTTTTATCGCTTAATCAAGAAACGCTACAGTTTTTAGGTGTGTTATTAGGCTATTACGCCGACAACGTCAAACTCATTCCTTTGGCAATGAAAATCTTACGCGATAACCCCACCTGCCCAATTGAGTTTGCCTCAGAGTTATTACGCCTAGAACGGGTACAACGCGAAAGTGGTTTGCCCTCTAGTATTACCGCCTTTGTTATTTCTGAAAGTCCACACCGTCAAGATATTTTTGCCGAAATGGTACGCCAACGCCGTCAAATGGATATTAGTTGGGATATTCGCCTTTCTGACCGCGACATTATTATTACCATGATGCCCTTACATGGTGATGCAGCGGTGACAGGTTATTTATTGCGTAGCCAAAAATGGCTCAAAGAAATGTTTAATGCGCCTAATTTTAGCGAAGCAAAAGTCACGCCCTACACTGCCTTAGTGAATGAGCGTCCTGCGGCTGACTTGCTTAATAAATTATTAGAACGCTGCTTAGTTAAACAACACAGCTAAAGAGAATTATCATGCTAAGTGGCAATGCAAAATTAGGTATCACAGCAGTGACTTTAGAAATCGCTGCGATTGCCTTGTTATTCGTCTCTAGTAATAGTAACTTGCTGATTTATCAGTATTTTGCGTTGCATACCTTGTCTTGTGCGGCAATTACGCCCGTTGCATGGATGTTACTCCCTAAAAACTATAAACAGCCACGTTTGTGGGTCATGTTGTTATTATTCAATTTAAATTTTTTTATTCCTGTCATTGGTTTGTTTGGTTTTGCGATTGGCTCATTCATTGCAACTTGGTTACCTAATTTTAGGCCAACTTATCGTTTTAGCACCGTCGCATCACCCCATTATGAAATGCCTAAATACGCCATTGATGCAGGTTGGCGTTCGGGACGTGTACGACAACAACTGAGCAATAAAGACACCCCCATTGAATTACGTATGAAAGCATTGCTTGCGTTACAAAATATGCCTGCACGTCATGCTTCGGGTATTTTACGTGAAACCTTAAGCGATAGCTCTGATGACTTACGC
>DDBM01000264.1 GCA_002333125.1 Moraxellaceae bacterium UBA2032
CCTTCGGTATTGGCTTCACGCGGATCATCACTTAAAAATGACCACGCATTTTGTCCATACGCGCCTAATTTAGCCAACACACCCATCGCATTAGGTTTATGTGCTGCCACAATTTTACTTAAAGGGATTTCTTTTTCTGTGCCGTCAGCCACCACAAACACCGCCGAATCACGTTCCATGTCGTGGCGCAGTTGCTCAAGTTTGGTTTTTAATACTTCATACTTTTGATGCTGTTCGTCACGCTTGGCGGCTAATTCGGCACGAGCAGTATCATCTAATTCACCTTTTAGCTCTAGCTTACGCTCTTGTAAACGTAGTTTTTCGAGCTTAAAGTTAATTGCACCCACCTCACCCTTTTCTAGGCTTTTAATGTCTTGATGAAAACCATTACTACGCGCTAAACGCGTTTGTAACTCTGTCCAAGCCTTATCACCTTCGGCAATTAATTGGCCATTTTCTTTTAGCGATTTAAGGCGGCCATAAAATGCGCCCCACTCATAACGCTCTAAAGCCACAATATCGGCTGGATATTGCTGATTTTGCAAATGGCTTGCTAATACCCACCTAAAGTCTTGCCCCGTTATATCTTTGTTACCCTGTTTAATAGAATAACGGGTCACGGTATCTACCGAAGCAGGAATATCAACCCCTGATTCACGTAAACGTTTGGCGGTATCTACTTTTTCGTCGTAAATCTCGCCAATAATCGTCGTACTTTGGCCTTGATAATTATATTGTGCTTGTAATACATCGGCTGGCCAAAAATGACCTAAGCCACGCACTGCAACCAAACCCAAAATACCAACAACCATAATTAAAGAGATGGCGACTGCACCTGCATTGAGCCACACCCACGCCTCACCGCTTTTAAAATATTCGCGTAATTTCATGGAATAAGCCTCACAGAGAACCATACTTTTTACGCAGACGGCTACGCACCACTTCTGCAATCGTATTTAAAACAAAGGTNNACGTTGGCCGACAAAGTACGCATACCTTCAAAAATATTCCACTCCATCACGGCGGTATTACCTGTGGCCATTAGCACAATCATGGTTTCGCCAACCGCACGACCAAAACCAATCATTAAGGCCGAAAAAATACCTGGTGACGCGGTAGGTAATACCACACGCATTAAGGTTTGCCATTGCGTTGCACCCAAAGCTAAAGAGCCATTGGTTAAATGACGTGGTACGGCAAATAACGCATCTTCGGCAATCGAAAAAATAGGCGCAATAACCGCAAAGCCCATCGCTAAACCCACAATTAAAGAGTTGCGTTGGTCAAACTTAATGCCTGCTTCGTGTGATAACCAGTAACGAACATCACCACCAAATACGTGTAATTCGATGGCTTGAGAAGAACCAAACGACAACCATGCACCCAATAAAATGGGTGTAATCAGAATCACAGGAGCCCAACCGTCAGGAATACGACTGCGCTTTTCGAGTGGAATTTGTACCCAAACAAAGCCACACAGCAAAATAATTAGTGGGGTAACAATTAACAAACTAGCAATACCAGGTAAGTTACTTTCGATGGCAGGAGCTAACCATAAGCCCGCCAAAAAGCCCAAAATCACCGTAGGTAAGGCTTGCATTAACTCAATAGCGGGTTTGACTTTGGTACGTAATCTGGGCGACATAAATACTGCGGTGTACATCGCACCAAAAATAGCTAAAGGCGCGGCTAACAACATGGCATAAAAAGCCGCTTTTAGCGTACCAAAAGTCAAAGGCATTAACGACATTTTGCCTTCAAAATCGGCATTACCTGAAGTGGATTGCCATGTATAACTTGGCGCAGGATAGGATTCGTACCACACTTTACTCCATGATGACTTCATTGAAATATCAGGATGCTCAGTGTGTAAGTTCCAAAAACTGGCACCGTCTGCGGCTTGCACAAAAATACCTTCGGAGCGAGCAGAGACCGATAACTCCTTAATAGGTGTTGTCGCTGCGGCGTGAATACCAATGGTGCGTTCAGAGGTGGTATAAAAATAGCCAATATTGCCTTGAGCATCACCTGCCACAAACCCTTTACGTTTGGCCTCGGGAGCAATGGCGGTAATGGCACTTGTACCTAACTGAAATTGACGAATTTTTTGTAGCGTAAATTTATCTTCTATACTGTTGGCATCACGTACTAAAAACCATTGGCTAATCGCTCCTTTACTATTACCCACCAACAGCGAAATTTCGCCTTGTAAGGAAATAGCGGTACTAATCTCTCCACCCTCTACTTTAACGGTTTGATATAATATTGGCTCACCATCAACTACTTTAAACACCGCAATATCATTTTTAGTTAACACATAAGCCCAACGTGCACCTTGGCCTAATATCATGCTTTTAATGGTATTACTATTAACAGCCAAGGCCATATTAAGACTACGCTCAAAGGTTTTAGCATCATTTGAGTCGCTATCAGTATTATCCATCGCACTACTTAAACTAAAGCCACCTGTGTCGGCATCATCTTTATGTACCGCAAAACGCTGCCATAACACTTGATTATTAGCGGCGGCAAATACTTGTAAGGTATTATCGTCATCACGAATGGCAAACACCGATAAAGGCTGCTTGTTATCATTAACGGTTAAAGGTGCTGAACCATAAGGAAAAATAATGCTTGGTGTGACGACTTTAGATTTGCCATCGCGCGCTACATCTACCGAATAGCTTGGTTTAAAGACCAATAATTGGCCATTAGATAAACCCACGCCCACTAGACCTTGCAACACACCACTGCGCTGTACATGGCTAATAGAAACGCCTTCAGGCAACACCAAATGTTCGCTTGAGGTGGTTTGGCCATCTTTAACGCTAAAGTATTGCACTTCACCCGTTGCCAATAAACGTATGCCTGTTTGATTATATTCATCCATGTCCACCCATGTGGCTTGCTGTTTTGTTTGATAACTTTGTGCTTGATCAAATTTGGCTTGTTGAAATAAAGGCCAACTTTCGACCAATAAATACACAAAAATCAAGGCAATCGCTAACACCACAAAAATGCCACCAAAACCAATGGTGACATTTGTAATTTTATCTTTGATGCTACGGCGGCGATCTAAGGCAGCCATTGTGGCGGCATCGAGACGAACACGCTCTGGTCTACTCATAAAACTCTCGAATTAATCAAACTCATGTGGACTAACACATTTTAGCTAAACATAATCACAAATCTAAAAGCATTTAAAAACAATAATTTTTACAGCAAAAAAGGGGCTATCAGCCCCTCTTTTATTATAAAGGATTACAATCCTAGTTTGGCTCTAATCTTTTTGACCTCACTAGCAGGCAAAGGAATATAGCCGTCTTTGTCCACAATTTGCTGACCTTGTTTAGATAAAACCAGTTTAACAAACTCGGCCTCTAAAGGAGCTAAAGGCTTTTTAGGATGCTTGTTAACGTAAACATACAAAAAACGCGCTAAAGGATATTTACCCGATAAGGCATTTTTAGCCGTTGCCGCTACAAACTCGCCATCGCTACCTTTTAAAGGAACTGCTTTAACACCTGATGTTACATAACCAATACCCGAATAACCAATGCCGTTAATCGAATTAGAAACCGATTGCACTACCGAAGCCGAACCCGGTTGTTCGTTTACGTTAGCTTTAAAGTCACCTTTACATAAAGCGTGTTCTTTAAAATAACCGTAAGTACCCGAGACCGAGTTACGACCAAACAATTGCAAGTCACGCGCTTTCCAAGCACCTGTTAAGCCTACATCACCCCAGTTATTGGCTTGTTTTTCGTAACCACATTTACGAGTACTCGAAAAAACGGCATCAACCATAGCCATCGACATCCCTTTAATGGGGTTATCTTTATGCACAAATACCGCCAAGGCATCTACTGCAACAGGAATAGCCGTTGGTTTATAACCATACTTCTTTTCAAAGTCTTGAATCTCGTTATCTTTCATA
The DNA here is from genome assembly GCA_002333125.1 of Moraxellaceae bacterium UBA2032. Taxonomy (GTDB): domain Bacteria; phylum Pseudomonadota; class Gammaproteobacteria; order Pseudomonadales; family Moraxellaceae; genus Agitococcus. Next base: position 3,938 of record DDBM01000264.1, read on the forward strand.
GCACGAGACATAGGGCCAAAATTAGAAGTGCCTTGAGATAACGCAGGAGGAGCAGTCGAAGAACCTGCAGCCTGAATTTGTACGTTAATATTAGGGTATTGTTTTTTGAACTCTTCAGCCCAAAATGTCATTAAATTAGCTAAAGTATCCGAACCTACGCTGGATAAGTTACCTGAAATACCCGAAGTTTTTTCGTAAACAGGCATACCTGCATCAACCGCTGCTTGTGCATTAACTACGCCCAAACCCAATGCCAACACTAAAAGTTGCAGCTTCATAATAGACTCCCAATAAAGGTATATGCTTTAAACATGAAACTAGAGTAGCCCATATATATGACAAGTTTGTGACAATGACGTTTTTTAAACCAAAAGATAAGAATAATTGACTAGGCAACCGTTTTTTGATTGAGCTATTAACAATAGCTGCATAGAATAGAGAAATTCATTGCGCCTTACACTATTATTGCAGTGCAATGCGTAAATCCTAATATTAAAAATAATATATTTCATTCGCTCCCATAGTGTTTGGTTTTATAACAGGGGGTACGGTTTAATGACCGACCAAGATAATAATAATGCCAGCTCAGAGATGCCTACCCCTCTCATTGAGCAACGACTCATGCAACTCCAGTCTTCACAAATGATTGGGCAATTTCAATTTTTTAGTTTTATTTCTTTAGTTTCTATTATTACGGTGAGTTTTTTATATTGGGACGAACCCAATACCCTGTTTTTATCTACCAAAACTTGGTCAGGCTTAAGTGTCTTTAGTGTGTGCTTATCTATTGCCTTGATGAGCCGCCTCAAACATAACTTTCAAGAATATCGTGCGTACACTATCGAAAAATTTATTAATGCAACAGCGTTAATGATGGGTGGCGTGTGGGGTGTTGCTGCGGTTGTTTTTTCACCGAGCTTTCCTATTAATGGCGCACCACTCAATGATTTTTATCGCCCTGCCCTGTTTGCCTGTTTAGTGAGTTGGCAAGCGATTGCTGCATTAACCAGTTATTCGAGTCGTTTTGAAACCTTTATTTATTTTGCTGTTGCCGCTATTTTGCCAGGTTTATTATTATTAACGGCTTATCCTTCGGTAGTGAACTCGGCTTTGACGGGTGTAGGTGGCTTGTTTTTCTTTTTTGTGTTGTTAGCAGGTCGGCGTTTAAGTGACTTAAGTTATCAATCCTTATGGTTGCAGCTACGCAACGAAGATTTAATTCATTTTTTAGAAAGCTCTAAAAGCACCGTTGAGGCCGTTAATCAAAAACTTGCCCAAGAAATCCAAGAGCGTCGTCATACCGAAAGCCAACTCCAAGAAGTGAATATTCATCTAGAACAAAAAGTACGCGAACGCACCTTAGCCTTATCCGACATTAACCGTGCTTTACGCAATAGCCAAGAACGTCTAACTCTCGCCATTGATGCCTCTGGTATTGGTTTGTGGGATTGGAACATGAGCAACAATGAGATTTTTAATTCTAATTTTGAGCAATTATTAGGTTACTCAAAACTAGAAATGAAAGCACTCATGGGTAACATGAAACAAATCATTCATCCTGATGATTACAGCAATGTAAAACGCGCCTTATTACAACATCTACGCAAAAAAAAGCCGAGCTATGAAGTTGCCTATCGCATATTACATAGGGCAGGGCATTGGGTATGGGTTGAAGATAACGGTCGAGTGGTGGCATGGGATGGCAAAGGCCTGCCACTACGCTTAATTGGTACACGCCGTGACATTACACCCGAACGCGAAGTTGAAGCCAAACTGCGTCTTTCGGCTTCGGTATTTGAATATGCAGCCGAAGGTATTTATATTTTAGATGCTAATTTTTGCTATTTATCGGTAAATCCACGCTTTAGCCAAATGTCAGGTTTTAGTAATGACGACCTAGAAGGCAAACATCTTTTTGATCTGACTACCAGTGATGTCACCCCTAAAGCGGCGTTATATCATTCTGCACTCGAACAATTAAAACGCTCAGGCGACTGGCAAGGCGAACTATTAGAGCATCGCAAAAGTGGTGAAGCATTTCCGCAATGGTTACACATTACCGCCGTTTATAATAATGATAATCAAATTGGCCACTATGTTGGTATTGTCTCCGATTTAACACAGCGCAAAGAAGCCGAAGAAAAGCTCAAATATTTAGCTAATTATGACCGTTTAACGGGCTTGGCTAATCGTAATTTGTTTCATGATCGTCTGCATAGTGCCATTATGCTTGCTCGCGAAAAGAATCATACCTTTGCGGTACTTCATATAGACCTTGACCGCTTTAGACCACTCAATGACAGTTTAGGCCATGAATTAGGCGATGTTTTACTTAAAAAAGTCGCCGAACGTATTAGCCAAACAGCCAGTGATGCTAACACCGTGGCTCGTTTAGGCAGCGATGAGTTTGCGTTAATTTTAGACCAAGCTCAAAGCCATACTGCGCTTGAGTCATATTGTGAAAAAATTATCGACAATTTACGCCGCCCCTTTAAAGTGGGTGAGCATGAGTTGTTATTAGGTGCGTCTATTGGTGTTAGTTTATTTCCTGAACATGGCCGTGAATTACAAATTTTAATCAACCATGCCGACTTAGCCTTACAACAAGCCAAACGCATGGGCGGCAATAGCACACGCTTCTTTAGTGATGATGTAAAGTCTATTTCTATCGAACAAGTCAACCTAGAAAGTGCCTTACGTAAAGCTATTTTTAAAGATGAATTTGTGGTGTTTTATCAACCCAAAATTTGCCTTAAAACCAATCGTATTATTAGCACCGAAGCCTTAGTGCGTTGGCAACATCCGACGATGGGCTTATTGTCTCCTGCCCAATTTATTCCACTAGCCGAAGAAGCTGGCCTAATTTCGGCAATCGGTGAAATCGTTTTATATAAAGCCTGTCAGCAAACTTATGACTGGCATATTCAAGGTTTTACGCATATTAGCACCTCAGTTAATGTGGTAGCACAGCAATTACAACGCGGTAATTTATTGGAAATTGTGGATAGAATTTTAGTTAATACAAGTTTAGACCCCACTGCCCTCGAGTTAGAGCTTACAGAGTCTTCGTTTATGGACGAAAAAGAAACGGTATGCCAACAACTTGAAGACTTACGCAGTCGCGGCATCAAAATTGCCTTAGATGACTTTGGGACGGGTTACTCTTCGTTATCTTATTTGCGCGACTTTCCGATTGATGTGCTTAAAATCGACCAATCGTTTGTGTTTAGAATTGGCCAAGCCGAAAAAGACGATGCCATTGT
>DDBM01000053.1 GCA_002333125.1 Moraxellaceae bacterium UBA2032
AGGTGACGGCCAAAATAGCGACCACAGGCCACGAAATCTTGGGTTTGATGTGCAGACGTTTTAATAGTTCTGGGTTGTCATCGGTGCTGGTGAAGGTTGGGGTCTGGTTCATAGCAAGACACACGCGATAGATAACTGAGGAGTTTGACTATTGCTCAGTAGGGATGTTTACGAAAGGGTTAACGCTGCCAGTTGGTGGGATAATGCTGCCAATCGTCTACTTCACACGAGATGTAGCACTTTATCGCATATTGCTATTTTTAGTGATTGTGCTACAGTGTTTTTATAGCAATATGCGATATTAATATGCACATCATCACCCAAGCACGAATTATTGAAGCACGCGAAAAGTGGCCACATGCGGCTAATGCGCTAGATGCTTGGTATAGGGTGATGAAAGGCTATCAGCCGTCCGATTTTGCCGACCTCAAGCGGTTGTTTCCTGCGGTTGATAAAGTGGGGAAGTTTTGTGTGTTTGATATTGGCGGTAATAAAATTCGTTTGATTGCTGTCGTGAAGTTTCAGGGTAAAAAATGGTATATCCGCGCTATTTTGTCACATAAAGAATACGACAAAGGCGACTGGAAAGAGGGCTAATGACATGAACACAATGGCGAAACAAGCGATTGAGCACTGGCAATATGTTGCTCCTATATTGACCGCACCGTGTAGTGATGTGGAATATAAAGCGTTGGTGGCCACGCTAGATGAGTTGCTGGATATAGCAGGTGATGATGAGAGTCATCCTTTGTCGGGTTTAATAGAGCAAGTCGGCAATGTTGTCGCCGCTTATGATGAGGCGCATTATCCTATGCCAAAAGCAGCACCACGTCATGTGTTGGCGTTTTTAATGGAGCAGCATGGATTGACGCAATCGGACTTAGCAGACGTAGCACCGCAATCTATTATCTCCGATTTGTTAAATGATAAACGCCAATTCAATACTCATCATATTCGGGCGTTGTGCAAGCGGTTTGGGGTATCGGCGGATACATTTTTGTAGGGTGAGCCGTCGTAACTTGTTGGCAACACGGGAAGTGTCAGAAGCTATCACAGAGTTCTTTTTATCGCAGGTTTGCGCCGCAGTTCTTGTGGGCTACTGAGGAAAATAAAATGAGTAGCAACGTATTATATTTATGGAGTGTTGCACAGCAGGGTTATGTTGATACCCATGCCGAAGCACAAGCTATTTTTATACGGTTGATGGACAAACAAGACACGCCATCTGCACTGGCAGAGCCAAAACCACAGCAAACAACATGGGTAATGGAATTTACTGAGCATTTACAACAGGCCGCTCAAAATAAACAAAATATTCCGCTAGAAAGCCGCCAACCTTTTATGCACAGCAGCAAAGGGCTGGCAAAATATGCCAAAAATCATTTGTTGGTACTAGAATTACCTAATTTGCCTGAAGCTATTTTTTTACCGATGTTATTAGAAATCATTGAGATTGCTAAAAACCTTAATTTAGTGGTATTTGATGATGAAAAATTGGGTATTTACTTTTTACCGTCAGGCGATATTTTACCTGCCGAAAAAGAAGATTTATGGCTAGGTTATATCGAATATTGGGAAAGCCAACGCAACACTACATTTAATAATCTTGCCGAACTTAAAAACTACATTGAGCCTTTGATTAAAAATCTCATGAATGACAAAGGTTTTTTATTAAATTATAAAGAAACTATTGAAAAAAAATATGAGGAATATATGTATGATTATACGAAAGAAACACCAATAGGGCCTTATTGCATAAGTTTTTATTTAGGTATTGCTAAATATGGATACAAATTAAGTGTAAGAGTATTCCTTGATTTAAAACTTCCAGATTTTGATTATTCTAAAGTACCATTTATAGAAAAAAATCAGAAATAATTAATAATTTTAAAGGGTTACCAGTTAGTTACCCAATTACATCCTTAGTCCCTAAAGAAAAAAGCTCATCTTTAGATAATATACTATCATGTATTGATACTAAGGCAGATGTTAATGCGGCGATGTTAGAATTAACCAATATATTATTGCCATTATTTCCCTTATTAAGTGGTCATATACAAGACCTTGTTTCAATAATGAAGCAATTTTTTGCTATTAAAAGTTTGGTATATGAGAATATTTCATACTTATTTGCTTTTCGGTTAGCTGATGATTCAGAATTTGAAATTTTAGTTAATGATTTAACAATATTTATTAGACGTAGATCAGACCCTTTGCTAGAAGATGATTTTTTAGCATTTGTGAAGTTTTTGCGTGAAGAGGTTAAGCCTTTGGTTTAAGCTTGGCAGGGTGCGTACCACGCACCGTCATCTCTGAAAAATCATACCTCCCGCCTTAAATACTCCCCCAACGACATGCCAAACCACCGATGAAACGCCCGTCTAAATCCAGACGTATCGCTATACCCCAACGCCGCCGCCAACGATTCCGAAGTATGACGTTTATCATTAAGATAAATCACCGTTTGTCGATGCAGCTCAGCATCGTGCAAGGTTTGATAACGTAAACCTTCGTCTTTTAAACGACGCATTAAGGTACGTTCAGATAAATGTAAGGCGTTAGCCACTTCGGGCAATGTCCACAATCGACCAGTATGCGTGCGTAATAACGCCGTCACTTGTGCGGCAATCGATGGTTGATATTGCAAGTCTCGAAACTGCTGTTCGCACTGTTGTTCTGCTTGTAATTTAGCAACGGGATCGGCAAATAATGACGGTAAACACAGTAATTGAATCGGTAAAATCAACGCCGTTTGTGCTTGGTTAAACTCAAGAGGCATATGAAAGTAATGCTCATAATGTTCAGCATGAGCGGGCGGTGCATAGGCCAATTGTAAACGCGCCTGTTGCAAAGAAATGCCCGTTATAAATTCAATGGCAGTTTGTGCGCTGGCAAGAAAAGNNCATTACATTCGGTGCGTAACAATAGTTTGATGATGATGTCGTCGGCAGTGCTATCAAGCTGAATATCAATAAACTGACCACGAATACTGTAATAACGAGCAATGGTCGAAATCGCCTCGCCTAAAGTACTACTGGTATAAGCCGCCACGCCAATCGCGCCATGTGTGGCAATCTGAAGCTGGCTACCAATATACAAACCAAACGCAGGGTTGTTACTTAAGGATAAGGTTTTACTGAGTAAGGTGACGTGTTGGTCTAAAGGCAGATAACCATTGAGTTGAAATAAATCGTGGTGATTGATGCCGCTGTCTGCAAGCAAGGTTTGCACTTGTTGTTCGTCTAAGGCTAAAGCACGAAGCAACAGCCGTAGATAAGCGGTGGCTACCAGCATACGCTGTTATCCAAACTAATGATGATGCGATGGTGGGCGTTAATTTGTTGCGTTAGGTTCTTCACTCGCTGGGTATCCTATGGCATTAAATGCGAATTTATATTCGTTTATAAATGCGGCCAGTGCAAGTGATTGTTCAAGCGTTTAAAAGAGAGGAGGAAGCCTCTTTCATCAAGGCTTCCTCCATGCTTCCTAAAAGGTCAATATTATGTGGCAGCGGGGAATGTGACTGCACCTGCATTTTCTGTCGTCACGTTACCTGAAA
>DDBM01000067.1:0-3527 GCA_002333125.1 Moraxellaceae bacterium UBA2032
TAAATAGACTCTGGGGTAATGCTACTTGTAGAGGGGTCATCGGGATTGATGTGTTTGATTAACATACTTTTCTCCTTTGCCCCTTAACTATTTAGGTTTTATTGGGGCGTAATTTAGACCATATAGCTGTTAACGGTGCAGACAAGGCATAAACAACAGACACTGCCAATAAGCCTATGGGTAAGTCATAAGTGACAATCCCCATGACGAGTACCACAGGTAACATCATGGCAAATGGGACACGGCTACGATCTAACTCTTTAAAACTATAAAACTTAAAGTTACTGACCATTAAAAAGCCTGTTAACACGGTAATTACCGAGGCAAAAATAGCTAACTCTTGTAGCTTGTTAGGCATTTTGTTGTCAAAACCTGCCCATACCATACTGGCAATAATGGCTGCTGCTAAAGGACTGGCTAAGCCAATAAAATAACGTTTGTCGACACTGGCAATTTGCACATTAAAACGCGCTAAGCGAAACGCGGCACATGCTGTGTAAACAAAGGCACACATCCAACCAAACTTACCCAGTGTTTCTAAACTATAGCTAAATACTAAGATGGCAGGTGCAACGCCAAATGACACTAAGTCGGACAAAGAGTCATATTGTTCGCCAAATGCACTTTGGGTGTTGGTCATACGTGCAACGCGGCCATCCATACCATCAAAGATTGCTGCAAAAAAAATGGCAATCGCTGCAGGCTCAAAACGATGCTGCATTGACGCAATAATGGCGTAAAATCCCGAAAACAAGGCCGCTGTGGTAAACAAATTAGGTAATAAGTAAATACCTGTATTGCGTACTTTTTTGCCGTTTTCGCTGGTTTCTTCGACCACTTCAAAGGTGATGCCGTTATAACTTTCGTCTTGTTCGTCCGTTGGTTTATGTTGCATACATTGAAACTCTTGTTGACTAAATATCAGCCCATACAACGCTATGATAGTGTGTTATGAGTCTGATTTACAAAGTGCAATGATAAACAGCATTTGCCGCTGGTGCTATGGCTTTGTTGTTTAGATGTGCAAATTTGAGCCATGTTACAGTAGCACAAAAAATAAAGGGCAGGTTTTTAGCCCTGCCCTAACAAACAAAAAAGCTAAGTCTCTCCATCCATAAATTTAGGCTTTTGCTCTAATTCATGCTGATGCTTGGCGGCTTCATCATGAATTTCTTTGGCACTGCGTTTTTCGGACAGTCGTTTATCAACTAACCATTTAAAGAAGGTAGGCACAAAGAAAATCGCTAAGAAGGTGGCTGCCATCATGCCGCCCATCACACCCGTACCCACAGACTGCCGTGCGCCCGCCCCTGCACCATGACTGATTGCCAAAGGTAATACCCCTAAAATAAACGCCAAAGAAGTCATTAAAATAGGTCGAAAACGTAAACGTGCTGCTTCGACGGCTGAGGCGGCTGTGGATAAGCCCTCTTCTTTTTTCATCACCGCATATTCAACAATCAAAATAGCATTTTTAGCCGCTAATCCTAATAGCGTTACCAAACCAATTTGGAAATAAACATCGTTGGTAAAACCGCGTAACCAAACAGCCGCTAATGCACCAAAGATACCAAAAGGCAAAGCAAGCAATACGGCGATTGGCAAAGACCATTGGCCATACAAAGCGGCCAAAATCAAAAACACCATCACTGCACCTAACACCAAAGCAACCATTGATGCGCTACTAACTTGCTTTTCTTGGAACGAAGCACCGCCCCAGTCATAACTAAAGTCACTCGGTAAGACTTGATTGGCTACTTTTTCGACCTCCGCAATGGCTTGGCCTGAGCTAATACCCGCCGCCCCTTGACCAAATAATTTAACGGCTGGCAAATTATTAAATCGGTCTAAGGTGTCGGGCCCCGAACTGTAGTTTACGGTGACTAAAGAAGATAAGGGAATCATCTCGCCTTTATCGGAGCGTACCCACACTTGGCCAATATCGTCAGGTTTGGCGCGATAGCTTGGTTCGGCACTCATTAATACCTGCCATGTACGACCATATTTATTAAAGTCATTGACATAATAAGAGCCTAATGTTGCCGCTAAGGTGTCATACACGTTATTTAAATTTACGCCCATGGCATGCGCTTTTTGGCGATCAACATCAACCCGTAATTGTGGGCTATTAGCGCGCCATAAGGTTTGTACACCACCCAAGTTTTTATTTTGGTTAGCCGCTGCCATAAATTGTCCCATGACTTCGGCTAATTTGGCAGCTCCGCCTTCGCCCCGATTTTGAATATAAAATTCAAAACCGCCTGCCTGACCTAACCCCATAATAGGGGGTGGATTAAATGCTAAAACTAAGGCTTCTTTGATATGCGCTGTTTTCATAAACAACTCACCNNGGATTACTTTTGATAATTTGTAGTACTTCTTGCACGACTTTATCGGTACGTTGCAAAGTCGCGCCATCAGGCAGAATGACCGCACTAATATAATAACCTTGGTCTTCGTCTGGCACTAAACTACTTGGGGTAATTTTCCATAAACCTACCGCCACCACGACCATACCTATAAACAACAAAGCGGCAATCGCTCCACGACGAATCATCCATGTCACACCACCCACATAATGATGCGTAATGCGTGCAAAAACCTTATTAAACCCCGTAAAAAAACCACCTAAGGCTTTGTGTTCACGTTTGAGAATGAGTACACATAAAGAAGGTGTTAAGGTCAGTGCGACGATACCTGAGATAACCACGGCTATTGCAATCGTCACCGCAAACTGTCGATACAACTCACCTGTTAAACCACCTAAAAANNACCTCGTGCATGGCTTTAATAGCGGCATCATAGGCCGACAAATGCTCTTCGTGCATAATGCGTTCGACGTTTTCGAGTACCACAATCGCATCATCAACCACAATACCAATCGCTAACACCATGCCAAATAAGGTTAAGCTGTTAATCGAATAACCCAATAAATATAAGCCTGCAAAGGTGCCTATTAACGAAACAGGTACAGCTACCGTTGGAATCAGTGTGGCACGCCAATTTTGTAAAAACACGAATACCACTAAAAACACCAACACCATCGCTTCGGCTAAAGTTTTTAATACTTCGCGAATGGAGACTTCGACAAAGCGAGTCGTATCATAGGCGATGGAATAGCTTAAACCTTGGGGAAAACGCCCCGACAATTGCGCCAAGGTTTGTTTGACGTTATCACCGACTTCTAAAGCATTAGCACTGGGTTGCAAGAAAATACCGACCAAGGTGGCAGGTTTGCCATTAATGCGACCAATAAAGTCGTAATCTTTAGCACCTAACTCAACACGTGCCACATCTTTTAAACGTAACGAAGAGCCGTCACTATTAGAGCGTAATAAGATATTTTCAAACTCACTCGCCTCTGACAAACGGCCTTTGGTGGTGATGGTATAAACTAATTCTTGACCTTGAGCTGTGGGCTGCTGACCAATTTTACCTACGGCAAATTGACCATTTTGCTCATTAATAGCCGCAACAATTTCTTGAGTGGTGAGTTTAAGTTGCGCTAAACGATCGGGTTTAAGCCA
>DDBM01000067.1:3569-3713 GCA_002333125.1 Moraxellaceae bacterium UBA2032
CTAGATTATTAACATTTTGTGCAGCTTGATCGGCATTAGTACCAATATCAAAAGTCACACTAATGGTAACAACCCCTTGAGAGGTAGAGGTTGAACTCATATACAGCATATTATCGACACCGTTAATTTGATTTTCTAACGGTG
>DDBM01000041.1 GCA_002333125.1 Moraxellaceae bacterium UBA2032
AACTGATCACCAATAACCCATGAGTTATGATAGAAATTTAGTTTAGCCCCACGATCTACAGTGATACCAAAGCCAAAAATTTCTTCCAATACTCTAGAAGTCTCCTTAATAAAATCAACGTAAGCAGTCTTAGAAGTTTTAAGCCAAGTATCTTCATGGATTGTTATGTTTACCCAGTCAACAATTGAGCATTGTCCGTTTGAAGGAGTACGCACAAGTACTTGCTTGACTTCACCATCCACCATCACCAGCTCAACAGCTTGGCTTTTCGGTGTATGGCTACTTTCCGTTACCCCCATCTTATTAATGGGGGGGGCATCTATCTCCCCCGCGTTTTTGGTGGGGGGTGACATGCGAAGGCGAGCCTTTTCGCTTATGTCCCCCCCCTCTCCCGAACCATCAACCATAGAAGGCGCAGAAAAGAGCGAAGACTGTTCAAGAACAGCAGCAACAGAAGACTTCTTAGCCTTCAATTGATAACCCGTCGTGTTTTTCATGTTGCCCATAAATACATCCACCAAAGCCAAAAACAGTTACAAAACTGAAACAACTCAGAAGGACAAAAAACAATCATGTTATTTGTTCAAAAGTTATAAATTCAAAGATACATAACTTATTCACAAATAACAATGACAAACATTTAAAAGAAATAAGTATTAATATTCAAATGTAACTTTAAACTGCGGAAAGATGAAAAAATGAGCAAAAATTACAGAATGCGCGACGAGGAGGTTGAGCTAATACAAAGGAAGATGATCAAACTAATCGTAGAGTCGCAAAAAAACATAAAAGAAAACGACATACTTCACTGCCTAATAAATAAATACATAGGAGAAATAAGCGTTAAAGACGTTCTTGAATACAGAGAAAAGAATCTAGGAAAGGAAGACTAAAAGCGGGTTTTTAGGGGGTGGGTGGGTTGAGAATCCCGACCGAAAGAAAAGACCACAAGGAATACAGCGCACTGGCAAGCACCAGCAAGAGCAAGAGTTTAATCGCGCCTTCTTTCTAGCTGAAGGGAATAATTAGGGACGATAATAAATATATGTGAGCACTCACAAATAGTTACAATTATGTGAGCACTCACTATTTACTATCGTGAGCACTCACGTTATAATAGCACCATGTTCAACAAACAACGTGAGTGCTAAAAAATGAAAATTGTTAAAAACGAAAATTTAATAAGCGGATGGGAAATTGTCGGAAAAGTAAGCGGAAAAAAAGAAGCTGATGAACTAAAAGAATTTTTAGAAGAAAGAGGTTTCATAAATTACTGCAAAAGAAGCGAACACGGAAAAAACAAAATTAATTTGTTTTATGAAAACTATGAAAGAAAACTTTTTTGGATTTTAAAAGATTGTGCGATTTCAGTAATAGACCATTTGGAAAATGAGGATATGAACACAGAAATAGAAAAAATAAGGGAAGCAAAAAAGCCAATGACAGCGGCAGAACGCCAAGCAAAGGCAAAAGCAAAGCTGTTAAAAGATGGCGGAGCTATAACAAAAGTGAAACTTACAAGCAAAGCAGCCGACCAGCTATCGACTCTTTGCTTTGAATGGAATATGAACAAAACAGAAGTAATAAATAAGTTACTGGAAGAACAAGAGCAAAGGCAATTAATTTAGCGAGTATTAACAGTTATCGCATAATAGGCCATTATCGTTAAACGTCGTGTGTGTGAGATATTTTCACACACTCGACGTTCGCGCCCTGCGCGCCTTCGGTAACATAACGCCTGAACTACATTATGCGATAAATGTTTTTCTACATTGGTTTTGTTTTTGGTTGAGGATTTTGGTCTTTATTTGGAGCACTGGCGAGTTGTTGCGGTAACTGTTCAGACCTAAAGGGGTCAAATGGCATCCCGTCAGCATCAACAACAGCAGCACATTGATCTAATGGGACTGATAATGTTGAGCCTTGCTGCGTAACACAACGGCAAACCTCTTTTTGAAGTGACTTATGAAAAGAACGCATACAACCCGCAAAACGTGGAAAAGTAACAGGTTGAGCAACATCTTTATAATATGGCGAGGTATAAGGCATAGTTGGAATGACTGGAGTCATATCAGCAATAGTTAACGGTTTATCCTCAGCATTAGCCAAAGATGAAGAATAAAGGCCGTTATTAGATGTAGTTTTTAAGTCAGAATCCAAAGCCGTGTTTGTTGGTTGAGTAACAGAATCACGATCTAAGGCATATTTTTCAACTAGACCAAAGCCCGAATAAGCAGAGACTGACGCGAGCACTAAAAGGACTACGCCAGCGATCAGCAGCTTACGCGGCACTTTGAATTTGTGTGTATCTACAGCAGTTGATTGATATTCTTTAAAAATATGCTTAGGTAATGAAACGTGTTTAATTTCAGCTTCTTGAGTGGCATGGTAATCGTTTGGATCATCAACGCAACGTTGCCATGTTCTTTGAGCAATTAAACGAGAACCATACGCGCGGTGATAATGAATGTGTTCACCAACCAAACGCCTAAAATGTATGTCAATAAACATAGGATGCTGCGTGGTAACATAAAAGTCCAAGCCGCGATGCCTATGTGTTTCAAAATCAGTTATCCACTCAGGACTAATAGCATCCTTACGCTTTGGCCTTAAAAACTGTTGAGCCTCATCACAGAAAATGACCGAACCATCTGGAAGATTAGGCCATTCTTCTAATGAATCAATTTTCTCTATGTTGTGTTTAGCATAATCTAAGCCATTTACAGGCGTTGCATACTTTGGACGATTCTCTATTTTTAAGAAAAAATCCAATGTAAAAGAAGTTTTACCCGCACCCGGTACACCTGTAATTAAGTGGAGCATTAGCGGCCACCCGCCCCCGTTCCTACGCCTGAAAGTGAATTAGTTAAAGCTTTCATTGAAGCCGTAGCAAACTTAAGAGCCGCACCCGCAGCAATACAAGCAACCAACAACGACACATGACGAGAAACTTGGAAAAAATCAAAGAACTGTGCAACAACAGGCAATTGCGACGACCACCCACCTATTGATGTTGCGTCAGTAATTGCACGTGTTGATAGTTGAGAAAACAAAGGCATGATAACAGTGGACATTAAATCATAAATTAAATAAGCCGCAGCCCCGCCAGCAATGAGCCTAAACAATGGCTCGAAGAAAATAGCTAACATTTTAAACATGATTAGACCCTTATAAACGACGAGTAAAGGATGCGAAGACAAAGCAAGTTGACAATTAAATGCAGCAAAAAACGCATCAACTGAAACAAAGGACAGAGCTTGGAAATAGGCAAGACAACAGCTTTAGTCATTACTGTGACTGTAATATCAGCAGGGCAAGAACCAGCAGAAGCAGGAACTAAAAAGCCCTTAATCTCATTAATTTTTTGATTTAGTGAATCAGTTGCAGCCCCTACCCTAGCATCGTTAGAATTAGTACCGACAGCATCATATTTAGCCGCCTCACCTTCTTTTAAACCTACTAAAGATTCTTGCAAATCACAGATAGATTTCCATTGTTGAAGAACTAGGCCACACTGAACAACATCACCTGTGCAAGTAGGAGGAGTTAGACATTTATCTGATCCAGTATAAGTACCATCAGGACACCCTGAACCTGTAGCATCCGTACAACCACCAGCACCACCACCGCCCGTTCCAGTACCCGTTCCAGTTCCAGTTCCAGTACCTGTACCTGTGCCTGTGCCTGTAGGACATTCACCGTTGACCAAAGCAGCACCGTTTGCACACTCGCCATTCATGGAACATGTACCATTGACAGGATCTGAACCATCAGGACAAGAACCATTACCACTTCCGCCCGTTCCCGTTCCCGTTCCAGTACCACAAACGCCATTGACAGCGGCAGAACCGTCAGGACAAGAACCCGAACCATCACCCGAATTTGCACCGCCCGAATCAGGGACGCAAACATAACCCGAACTATCGCCAGAACCGAAACTCCCCTTGGTTGTGCCGTCGGGACAAGTACCATCCTCAGTTGTTGGTGTAACGCCTGAAAACTCTAGGGGAGCAGTACCAGTAACGGGAGCTTCATTGTCACCCGATGCGCCAGTATATGTATATTGAGATACACAAAAAGCTGGCGCACTAGACGAGCCAATAGACGAAAGTTTAACTTTACCGCCTGATGAGTTCGTAGGTGATGAAGCAACGCAGCCACCTTGAACAGTAGAGGCGGCAGGAGTTTTAGAAAAAAAAGCTTTTCCATTAGAACAGGTAACACCAGTGGCTAAGTCACCGACGAAATGACCGCCTGCTGGACAGTTAGCAACGCCGCAAGAAGTCAACGCACTAACAACAGAACCCTTATGAGGTAAACAGGGGTCAGGTACACAAGTAGCACTACACGCAGAATTTACAGCGAGAATATATCCGTCAGAACAATCTACATAATGAGCTTGAGCAAAATCAGAAGGAGAGCCAGTAGATGAGCTTTGAGTTCCGTCAGAATAACGAGTTATTGTAGTGAAAGAAGCAGACACGGAACCGCCTGATGCACCACACGATGCGACTGAAGTATTATTATTCACAATAAAATCAGTAAAAGCAGAGCAAGCTTCGGATGTGCTTGAATAGCATACATTACTGACGAAAGGATGATAGCCTTTATAGTAAGTGTATGTTTTTGCCTGTGAAATTTGACAAATAGTTAATAAAAAAAAGGATGTAAAAACCCTAAAAAAAACAGACATTTACACCCCTCCGATTAAATAGCAGTATTAAAAAAACGCCGCTTTAATCCATTTAAAAACAACCGCAATACCCGCCAAAGTAATTAAGGCAGTACCTACCGCAGTAATGCCGGAAGTACCGTCAGCAACTAAAGCTGTTGTAGTTGTGCCGAGATCAATTGCCGCTTGAGACGCGCCAGCAACCAACAAAGCAGATGTACCAACAAAAGTACGACCCATGATTTTGATAGTTGGTTTTTGTTCAACTTTCATAATTTAATCCCCATTGTGTTTAGGATGATTTTAAAAACCGCCCACAATAATATGAGCGATAGAATAGCGATAATAAAATCGCCAGCTTGCTCACGAGTGGCTAACTGATAGACAGGCTCATCAACAGTTAGCCAACCCGTAGAACACGATAAACCGCTTTGGATACCATCATTAATCGTAACGATAGAACCATCACAGCGATGATAAGTAGTCATAGAAGCCCCCGAATTAGTGCCGTTTAGTTGCCTTAGTCATGACATCAATAAAAAACGGAAAAACCTCAAATTCATGCGGCTCTAGACCAAAAAATTCGGCAGTAGAAACAGCCTCGTCAATGTCATCGAAATGCCCCGCTTTAGATAAAAGCGGTGTAGTTGTCACGTCGCCGTCAGGAGAAGGACACAAGAACTCATGCGACGCTAAACACTGAACAACGACGGAACGAATTAACATTATTAAGCCGCCTTAGCTGGTAATGGCTTCAACGAGATCAAAACGGTTTTTTGTGTTTTACCGTTTGTGACCTGTTCAAAAGTAGCAGTAGCAGCAAAAGGAAAATCTAAAGCAGCAAAAGAAGTAAATTCTTTAGAAGTACCAAAAGTGTATTCAGAAGAAGCGAAACCTTTAGCATTACCTTTTGATTCATCCAAAGATGTTTCGACATAAACCTTTGTACTATCGTAAGACTGGCCGTTATCAAGGTTGCCCTTGTTAAACTTCATGCCTGTCACTTTAACTTGCGATGTAAATTGCATAATAAAATCCTAAAAGAAGGCCATTAAATGACTTGTTCCCATTGCTGGCCAAAAAAATTCAAGGGAACAGATGCAAACTCATTCAGAGGATGCGGAGCTAAAGGAATGGAGTTGTAGTCATGTATAAAATTGCCGCAAGTATCAATACTAGCAAGCACACCCTTCAAACGGTTAGGAATACAGTTTTTATTAGGATGGCTAATTTTCGACAAAAAAAGATCATCATCATTAAAAAATTGACGTAGGAAAGTGATGTATTTACCAGATTGATTTTTCATAATTTCTAAAGCGCGAGCATAAGCAATCTTGGCAGTTTTCTTTTTGCAAGCGATACGGACAGGAGTAACAGCAGATTTAAAAACAGAAAAACAAGGATAAGCCGCTAAGAAATAATCAGAAGGATTAATTAAAACTTCAAAAGGGATAACACGATCAGAACTTTTAAATTCAACCTCAGCCCGTACCCATTTAGAGGACTTGTCCCCCTCTTTTAATCCTTTCTCATAAAATCGTGTGTACTTGCCCGACTTACGAACGCCAATAGTAAGAGTACGGCCCGCCCCAGTTGGTCTGTGCCAATTCCCCTTACGTTCAATGTTTGGAGAAACAACCGAGCAATTGAACCCTGATTCATGCCATTGTTGTTCAGCCCAATCAACAGAAATATTTTCGGATTCAAAATCATCATGAGCCAAGTCACAACGAGTAATAACAGGACGTACAGCTTTAAATTTTAAAAAGTGATAGAGACGATGTTCCCAACCCTCAGCAGCATTTAAACAACCTGTGCCATTTAAGGTAATCATCATTGTGTTACGTTGACCGCCATAACAAACAAAGCCG
>DDBM01000042.1 GCA_002333125.1 Moraxellaceae bacterium UBA2032
ACATGATGGGACGTTTCTGGCGAAAACTTGAATAATAAAGAACGAATCAGTGGATAATACATAAAGCACCTTCAGCAAACGCAAGGTGCGAATTATACACGTTTTAGCAGTTAGCAGTTAGCCACGACGACTCATAAAAGCCAAACGCTCCAACAAATGCACATCTTGCTCATTTTTGAGTAATGCGCCGTGTAAGGGTGGAATCGCATTGCGGGTATCACGGTTGCGTAACACATCTTCGGGTAAATCGTCAGACATTAATAATTTTAGCCAATCAATTAACTCAGATGTTGACGGGCGTTTTTTGAGTCCTGCCACTTTACGCAAATCAAAGAAAATATCTAAGGCTTCTTTAACTAGAGTTTGTTTGATGCTGGGATAATGCACCGCGACAATTTGTTTCATGGTCTGTGCATCAGGAAACACGATGTAATGAAAAAAGCAGCGACGCAAAAAGGCATCGGGTAAGTCTTTTTCGTTGTTAGATGTAATAATCACGATAGGACGATGTTTAGTTTTAATGGTTTCGCCTGTCTCGTAAACAAAAAACTCCATTTTGTCGAGTTCGGTTAACAAGTCATTAGGAAACTCAATATCAGCTTTGTCGATTTCGTCAATTAATAACACCACACGTTCATCACTATCAAAGGCTTCCCATAATTTACCTTTTTTAATGTAGTTTTTAATATCAAAGACACGGTCATCACTTAATTGCGAATCACGCAAACGCGAAACCGCGTCATACTCATACAAACCTTGTTGCGCTTTAGTGGTTGATTTAATGTGCCATTGAATCAACTTTAAGCCTAAAGACTGGGCAACTTGTTCGGCCAATAAGGTTTTGCCTGTACCTGGCTCACCTTTGATTAACAAAGGTTTTTGTAATTGAATAGCCGCATTAACCGCTAATTTTAAATCTTCGGTGGCTACATAAGCCTCAGTACCTGCAAAACGCATATTTATTTCCTCGTAAATAAAAAACCCATAATGGCTTCGACTCCGCTCAGCCACCATAAGAGGTGTTCCCTGAGCAAAGTCGAAGGGAAAATCCAACATTAATACGCTGTCGTATGGCGACGTTGTTTAAACCACATCACAAAACTCGACACCATTACCACAAATAAAATAGGTAATAGGGTTTTAAGTCCATCCATTACCTCACCCGACAACACATTAAATAAGGTGGCAATAATGGCAGGCGCAGGCAACCATGTTTGGCTATCAATTGGCCACGGTGTGAGCAAAATACTCGCCGCTAACATCAACACCACAGGTCGCCACGATTCGGGTAAAAAGCGTGCTAGGCTATAATAATACACCGCTAACAAGGCAAATACCGAAGCCAAATAAATAAGCCAAGACACAACATAACCTATCATCTTAATTGTTCTCCGCTATTACTCTTGCTGATATTTGCTTTCATCGGGACGATATAAGTCCAGCATATAATCCTCTCGCACAGGCGGCATTTGCAAATAAAATCCCTTTTCAGCAACATCACCCAAAACTTGTTGCGCCTCTGCTCGTGCCAATTTTTTATCGGACGTAATCAAGAGTGTGCCAAAAAGTTTTGGCGCACCAAACATAGCCAACAAGGCGGATGGCACGCGTGATAAGGCATCGCTTTTACGCACATAAATATACATTTCGTCTTTTTTAGAGCTTTTGTAAATACTACAAATTTCTGGCTTTAGGCTCATATATACATACTCTTTTAAAAACTTAGGCGATTATTGCTTATTTGTTCACTAAATCCACCCTCACCCCAACCCTCTCCCAGTGGGAGAGAGCTAGAGTGAGGGGAAACTTTTAAACTAAACGATGACGATATTTACGCCATTCTGCTAATTGGGATTGTTGGCTAGCAAGTGTTTGCAATAATGGCCGTGTTAATAACTCATACCGCCACCCTTGCAACGCTAAAGGCAACTGACACTCATCACCTTCGTCTATGTAGTTTAACACTAAGGCATCTAACCAGCGTTTGCGTAATAATACATCGGCAGGAATATGCTGCGCTAAGGCAATTTTGTCGGTTTGCTCACGCAACAAATTAAATAAACCTTTTGCAGCTTTGGGTAAAGGCAAAGGTAATAACGACGGGCATTTTTCGGTTTGTTTATTTTGCGCCGTTTTTACCATTTCTAATAACATTGGCCCATGTTTTTGATAGGTTTTAGGATGTAAATCTTCAATACGTGCTAATTGAGCCAAAGTTTGAGGCAGGTTTTGTACAATCGACATTAAGGTATGATTTTTAAGTACAAAAGTGCGCGGAATATTATTTAAACGGGCAGATGTTTCGCGCCACATAGTTAAGGTGTGCAATAACGATAACTGCCGCCGATTAAGCTGCCACGCATTACTAAACTGCTTATATAGTTCAGTCAAAACAGGAACTGGCGCACCTTCTTTAAGCATCAACGCGCTATCCTCTTGGCAATAAGCTAATAAACCTTTGGCATTTAAGCCCTCAACTACCACATCATACAACTGCGGCAAATACTCTACATCGGAGGCAGCATATTGCAACTGCTCATTTGATAATGGACGCGCCAACCAATCAGAGCGTGTTTCGGCTTTGCTAATATCAATATTTAAAAAATCTTTTAAAGCTTTTTGATAACCGACTTGCAGGCCATAACCCAAAAAAGCTAAGCCTATTTGGGTATCAAAAATATTGTTAATTTTGGCTTGAGGATATTTATAATATAA
Organism: Moraxellaceae bacterium UBA2032; assembly: GCA_002333125.1. Classification (GTDB taxonomy): domain Bacteria; phylum Pseudomonadota; class Gammaproteobacteria; order Pseudomonadales; family Moraxellaceae; genus Agitococcus. The sequence continues at coordinate 2,716 of DDBM01000042.1, forward strand.
AACTTCGATATCTTCCGAGCAGGCATGAACAATTTTTAAGGCATTAGGATTAGCCAATACTTCGCCTAAACCCCATTCCACGGTATCACACGCCACGGGGTCAATGAGATAAATGGTTTGTTGATGTTTGAGTTGAATTAATGCAATTTGCGGATTAAAGGTATTAACCCGCATAAATTCGGTATCAAGTGCCAAGGTTTTGGCACTTGCCCATAAAGGTAATAACTCAGTAAATCGTTGTTGTTCTGTTATTAATTGCCAGTTCATCACAATCCCAGTTGTTTAGCGATTACCTCATTCATAATTTCATGAGTGCCACCACCAATTGATAAAATTCGATTATCGCGGTACAAACGTTCGACCAAACTTTCACGCATAAACCCCATTCCACCAAAAATCTGCACTGCTTCATAAGTGAGCTTATCGCTAACTTGCGTGGCAAAGTTTTTTGCCATCGACACTTCTTTAACCGCAGGAATCCCATCGGCAATTTGCGCTGCCACACGATAGGTGAATTCTTTGCTTGCCTCTAATTCGGTAGCCATATTGGCTAATTTGTGTCGAATCACTTGCATTTTTGACAAGGGCTTGCCAAAAGCCTCGCGTTGTTGTGCATAACGCACACTTTCTTCTAAGGCTAATTGCGAAGTCATATTGGCCATGACGGCTAAGTTTAAGCGTTCTTTCTGAAAATTGCTCATAATAACGAAGAACCCAGCGTTTTCTACCCCAATTAAATTGCTTTTTGGTACCAAAACATCATTAAAAAACAATTCGGCAGTGTCACTTGCCCACCAACCCATTTTTTTAAGCGGTTTTCCTACACTAAATCCTGCCCTTTCGCGCTCAATTAATAACAAACTAATACCACCATAACCTACATCGCCTGTGCGTACCGCTACCGTGTAATAGTCGGCACGATGTCCTGAGGTAATAAAGGTTTTGCTGCCATTAACCCTGTAAAAATCCCCTTCGCTCACGGCTCGCGTTTTTAAGTTAGCTACATCTGAGCCACCTGAGGCTTCGGTAATGGCTAACGCCGCAATTTTTTGACCACTTAATACCGACGGCACAATGCGCTCTTTTAGCTCCTGACTACCCCAGTTTTCGATGGGCGGTAACCCTATATCTAACGAGCCTAAACTGGCGACCAAACCGCCAGAACCAACACGCATTAATTCTTCACTTGCGGCAATTTTCATAAATACATCGGCACCACTACCGCCAAGTGCTTCGGGGTGGTCTATGCCCAATAAGCCTGCTTCACCTGCAAGCGTATATAACTCACGTGGAAATGTGCCTGCTTCTTCCCAATCGTTGATATAAGGGCGAATGTGTTGCTCTACAAATTTACGGGTGGTTAAACGCACTTGCTGATGGGTTTCGTTAAAGTATGCGGTATATAAAGACATGATTCACTCCAAAAAAACAAATAAGACTTACGCAATGCCTAAGTCCTGAATATTAGATTTTTGGATAGTGCCACAAGTTTAAAACTCAACCAAGCACTTGCTTGGTATTTATTGTACGATTGTATTGTAAATATCGATCTGCGAGCAAAAAAACACCAACTCTATTATTTTTTTTCGTTTTCATCTATGAATCCAGCGTCTGCTTGTTCTACTTCAAGTGCTTTTTTTGCCAACCAATCCACCATGTCCTCATTTTTCACACGGTCGTAAATTTCCTCAACACTCACCGTAAGACCAATAGACTCAAAAAGAATACTATCTCCAAGATAGTAGTGTTTTGGTCGCCAACCTGTGCTTTTACGAACCACTTCAATTTGCACAAAATCTTGCTCAATTAAGGCATATTCAAGCAAAGAATCTAGCTGTGTATAGGCCACTCGCTTGGTCGTCTCATCTATACGACGTGTCGATTTTGATAACACTTCGACAATGAGTGTAGGTGTTGCTGTAAACGTACTATCATCCGAAAGATTGGAGCAATCAACCACGACATCAGGATAAAAATAATTACGCTCAACTTTAACCCTCATATCTGAGGCATAAGGTTGGCACGGCTTGCCTTTTAAATATACAGAGAGGGCTGTTGAAATATTCATCGTAATGCGATTATGTGATGCTTTTGCGCCTGCCATTGCATAGATATAGCCATCAATGTATTCACGTTTAACGTCCGAATAGGGTTCTAACTCTAAATATTCTTGCTCACTCATTTGCTGAGCAAGATAATCTTTGGCTGGAGGACTCATGATGCACCTCAAAAACTTATTGATTGGACGTTTGGTCGGGGCTTGTGTTTACAATCAATAACTTAGCCTTTGGCTTAATGCTCTAGCTAAAGTATGGCTATCAACCATTTCTAACTCACCACCTAACGGAACACCGTGCGCGATACGCGTGACTTTAATACCATAATGCTGCGTGGCTTGACGCAAATAATGCGCGGTGGCCTCACCCTCGACGGTAGCATTAGTCGCTAAAATAAGCTCTTGTACTTGATGCTGTTTTATATGGTGTAATAACTGCGGAATACCCAATTCTTGAGGGCCTATGCCATCTAAAGGCGACAGATGCCCTGCCAACACAAAATATAAACCCTGATAACTACCGCTTTGCTCAATAGCCAAAATATCCGCAGGTGACTCCACCACACACAATAACTGACGCTCGCGCGCTGGATTAGCGCAAATTTGACATAAATTTTCTTCGGTAAAAGTACGACAGTCTTGACAATGCTGCACTTGCTGCATAGCTCGCAACAAAACGCCCGCTAATTGCTCGCCACCATGCCGATTTCGCTCTAACAGATATAACGCCATACGTTGCGCCGATTTGGGCCCTACGCTAGGCAATACGCGTAATGCTTGAATCAATTCAGAGACGAGAGGGCTAAACATGACTAAAGCTCAAAAGGATATAAATTGCTTTTAAATGCCCCTTCGACTCCGCTCAGGGTGCNNACTTAAAACGGTAATTTCATGCCCGCAGGTAAATTCATGCCTGCACTTGCACCTGCCATTTTTTCGGCTGTCACAGCTTCAACTTTACGTACTGCATCATTAACAGCAGCCGCAATTAAATCTTCTAAGACTTCTTGATCTTCTTGCATTAACTCAGGACTAATACTCACGCGCTTTACATCGTGTTTGCCTGTCATGGTAATTTTAACTAAACCTGCACCCGACTCGCCCACCACCTCGGTCGCGGCTAATTCGTCTTGGGCTTTTTTCATTTGCTTTTGCATTTGCTCTTGCATTTTTTGGGCTTGCTGCATTAAGGCTTGTACATTCATCTTTTTTCTCCAACAATTAATGATTGCGAAATCAGTTGTGCATTAAACGTGTTTAACAAATTTTGCACAATAGGGTCAGCCAAAAACTCTGTTTCGGCCTGCTTTTTTTGCGCCAATATGCGCTGCTCTTCTATTTGTAAAGGCGTTTGTGCAATTGGCTCCACGAGGGTTAATTGTAACTCTATTTGTGGATACGCCTCTAGTAAACGTGTTTTAAGCGTTTGATACGATTGCTGTGCTAATACTTCGTGGCGCGGTGCTATCTCGAGTACCGCTACGCCTGCCTTTAACCCCTGCAACAAACTGTGCTTGGCAAAACTCAAGGCCATGCCCGTTAAACCACTGCTACCTACCCAATTAAACCATGCTAACGGTGTCCACAACGCCTCATCTGCCGAGTTTTTAGCCGTAAATGGCAAAATTTGCGCGGTTGTTTCTGTTTCTGTTTCTGTTTCTGTTTCTGTTTCTGTTTCTGTTTCTGTTTCTGTTTCTGTTTCGGGTTCGGGTTCGGGTTCGGGTTCGGGTGTAACAGCATCTGGAATAATTTCAGGCTCTGCAATAACAATATTTGCTGTTATGACAGGACTTGGCGCATCTGCTTCTATCTTAACCGCTTCAACTATCACAGGAGGTGGCATTACTACAGATACGTTTTTTGGTGCTGTAGCCTCTGCTAATAATGCCGACAAATTAGCTTTTGCCGTTTGTGCTGTTTGCGTGGCCTGCTGACTACGTGTTGCTAAAGCTGAGTTTTGCGCCAAACCACCTTTAGGGGGCTTAGTTGCAAGCGGTTTAAAACTCAACATCCGTAATAAACACATTTCAAAACCTTGACGCGCTGTCATGGCCAACGGCAAATCACGACGACCATGCAAGGCAATTTGATAATAAAGCTGCAAATCTTCGGGGGTTAATACCTGCGCTAAGGCTAATACTTTTTCTTTGTCGCCTTCACTATTTTCGATAGCATCGGGTAATAATTGCGCCAACGCCACACGATGTAAAGTAGTAATTAGTGCCGCTAATGCGCCCTGAAAATCGACACTTTGCTCGGCTAAGGCATTAATCACTGCCAACACGTCGGCAGCATCGCCACCATCTATGGCCGCTAATACTCTAAACACTAAGTCACGGTCTATGCTACCCAACATATCGCGCACTTCGGTTTGATGTAATACACCATTACCAAAGGCAATCGCTTGGTCGGTTAACGATAACGCATCACGCATCGAGCCATTGGCAGCGCGACCTAACTCCCACAACGCCGATTCATCATAAGCCACTTGCTCTAAACCTAAAACATGCGCCAAATGCTGTACTATTTTTTCGGGCGACATGGGTTTAAGCGAAAACTGTAAACAGCGCGACAATACCGTGACAGGAATTTTTTGCGGGTCAGTCGTTGCCAATAAAAACTTAACGTGACTTGGCGGTTCTTCTAGGGTTTTTAGCAAAGCATTAAAAGCTGCTTTAGAGAGCATGTGTACTTCGTCAATTAAGTACACTTTATACTTGCCACGTGTGGGCATATATTGTGCGTTTTCAATCACTTCGCGCACATCGTCCACGCCTGTATTACTGGCCGCATCAATTTCGATTAAATCAATATAACGCCCTTGATTAATTTCTTGGCACGTACCACACACCCCACATGGCTCGGCGGTAATGCCTATTTCGCAGTTTAAACATTTAGCCAAAATACGTGCAATCGTGGTTTTTCCTACACCGCGTGTCCCTGTAAACAAATAAGCATGATGAAGTCGATTTTGAGTTAAGGCATTAGCTAAAGCACGCGCAACGTGTTCTTGCCCCACTAATTCGGCAAAGTTTTTGGGTCGATATTTTCGCGCAAGGACTTGATAACTCATAAGACACTTAACTCTTAAACTTGCTAAAGGCGAGGCAATGGTAACTGATGACTAAAAGATTGTCTTGTTTTTGCTGCTTGTGCTGTATCTTGGCACACAGTAGGATAAGATGGCTTGTTAAATTTAACGCATAAACAGTTGATACAATGAAAACCAAAACAATTTTAATTACAGGTGGTGAAGGGGGCGTAGGGGCAGCAACTGCCCGCGCTTTAGCCGCACAAGGACACAAAGTCTTATTTACCTGCCGCGAACCCGAAGATGGCATCCAACTTTGCAGTGACATTAGTACGGCTTTTCCACGCGCCAGTATTAAAAATTTAGTCTTAGATTTAGCCTCATTTTCGTCGATTCGTTTATTTGCCGCTAAACTACAACGCGAATACGACCAAATAGATGTACTCATTAATAATGCCAGTATTGCCCCACTCACCAAACAAAAAACCCGTGATGGTTTTGAAGCCCAATTTGGTACTAATTATTTAGGGCATTTTTTATTAACCCAATTATTGTTAGATATTTTAAACGAAGCAGGACGCGCCAGAATTGTACACACCTCCTCCATGATGCACTGGTTAGGTAATGTTGACTTTGGCAGTTTTCATGGCGAAAAATTTTATGACCCTATTCGAGCCTATGCTCAGTCCAAATTAGCCAATTTATTATTTAGCAATGAATTATCACGCCGTTTAAAACGCACTAAAATTACTACTAATGCGTTTCATCCTGCGGGCACACCTCAAGAAATTTATTTTAATTTGCCTAGAGCCGCCTACTTAACCGTTAAACCGTTTTTGGCTGCTCCCGAAGAGGGTGCGCGTACTGCTGTGTTATTGGCAACAGCACCGCATTTAAGCGACAGCACAGGCAAATACTTTAGTAAAGGCGAACCTGCTTTGGCCTCACCACGCGCACGTAATGAAGATTTAGCCTTAAAGCTATATGAAATGAGTGCTGGATTGTGTCAAGTAGAAGCTTTATAAGCTAGAGATTGGTGGTGACCTCGTCAGCTCACCCTCGGCACACGCATCACAACTACCGTTGCTACCTTCCGGTCCTGGCGGGATTTGCTGCTTAGCATTGCGAGGAAACCGACAAGGCCACCATAACGCAGACGTTTGTTGCATTAACAAACGGGCGGCAAGTATATGACAGATTTTTGCTTTTGGGAACAGGCATTTAACACAAATGAACACATTTTTTTTGAGCAGTTTTAACAGCCCTATTGGTTTAGTACATTTTGTACATCACGATAATGTACTGTATGCCTTAGACTTTGAAGAATTTGATGCACGTTTACTAAAGTCACTTAATCGTTATTTAGCTAACGATTTTGAATTAAGCGTCAGCGAAGATAGTGCTATTCACGCTTTATTAGAATCATATTTTTTGGGCGACATTAATGCCCTTGATCGCATTAAAACTCACGCGCTTGGCACAAACTTTCAGCAACAAGTATGGCAAGCATTACGCACTATTCCCGTAGGAAAAACCGCCTCGTATCAACAAATAGCGCACCAAATTAATAACAAAGATGGTCAGCGTGCCGTGGGTATGGCTAACGGCAAAAATCCTATACCTTTAGTGATTCCGTGTCATCGGGTGATTAATAGCAATGGTAAACTGGGCGGCTATAGTGGTGCTTTGTGGCGTAAAGAATGGCTACTAAAACATGAGGGAGCGAACATCCCTCTCCCACTGGGAGAGGGTTAGGGCTTACAACAGTTTTTCGATATCTTTAGCAATGCTAAGTGGTTCTGTGGTGGGCGCGTAACGCTCAATCACATTACCTTTTTTGTCCACCAAAAACTTAGTAAAGTTCCATTTAACCGCATTAATACCCAACAAACCTGGTGCGGCTTCTTTAAGATGTTTAAATAGAGGATGAGTATCATCACCATTAACATCAATTTTAGCAAACATCGGAAAGCTCACACCGTAGTTTAATTGGCAAAATTCGCTAATTTCTTCGTTGCTGGCAGGATCTTGACTCAAAAACTGATTACACGGAAAGCCCAAAATCATTAAACCCTGGTCTTTATACTTTTCGTATAAGGCTTCTAAATCTTTAAATTGTGGTGTTAAGCCACATTTACTGGCGGTATTAACCACTAACAATACTTTATCTTTGTAATCAGCAATAGCCACTTCTTTACCTGTAATGGTCGTTGCCGAAAAATCATAAACATTAGGCATTATTTATTTTCCTCTTGAGTTTGCAATAACAACGAAGCCGAATTAACACAATAACGTAAACCTGTGGGTTTTGGCCCATCAGGAAACACATGCCCCAAATGAGCCTCACAGTGTTGGCAAGTAATTTCCACTCTTACCATACCATGAGTCATATCTTTATGCTCGGTAATAGCATCGCTATTCATTGCTTGATAAAAACTTGGCCAACCCGAACCTGATTCAAATTTAGCATCTGAATTAAATAAAGGTTTGCCACAACATCGGCATAGATATACGCCCTTTTGGTAACAATTCCAATACTTGCCTGTGAACGCACGTTCTGTGCCTTTTTGGCGACAAATAGCAAACTCTTCGGGACTAAGTTCTGCTTGCCATTGAGCCGATGTTTTTTGCAATTTAGACATAATGTTGCACTCTATTGGCGTTAAAAACGCTTATATAACGAGATTATTTAAGATACCACTGAACATCTCACGTTTTTTTAGCTAGAATCAAGACTTTATAGGACTTACGCGGTTATTTACAACCTACGTTACTCCCGTTCTTAATTAGATGTTGCCTCAACGAGTTTGTTACTATGCAAATTGCTAAATCCGCAAAATTACAAAATGTGTGCTATGACATTCGCGGCCCTGTATTAAAAGCCGCCAATGCTATGGAAGAACAAGGACACCGTATTATCAAATTAAACATTGGTAATCCTGCCCCATTTGGCTTTGAAGCCCCTCAAGAAATTTTAGCGGATGTTATAGCCAACTTACCCAATGCCGTAGGCTACTGTGACTCCAAAGGCTTATTTGCAGCGCGTAAAGCCGTTGTTCAATACTATCAACAAAAAGGTTTATTTGTTGATGTAGGCGATATTTATATTGGTAATGGTGTGTCTGAGCTGATTGTCATGGCCATGCAAGCCTTATTAAATAATGGCGATGAAATGCTTATTCCTGCGCCTGACTATCCATTATGGACAGCTGCTGTTACTTTAGCAGGTGGCGCACCAAGCCATTATTTGTGTGACGAAAACAACGGTTGGTATCCAGACTTAGCCGACATTGAAGCTAAGATTACCGAAAAAACACGCGGCATTGTGGTTATTAACCCTAACAATCCCACAGGGGCGGTATATCCCAAACATATTTTAGAAGGCATTG
>DDBM01000182.1 GCA_002333125.1 Moraxellaceae bacterium UBA2032
ATATCATGACTCAAACAGCCCCTCAAAAAGCAGAAAAATCAGGTTTGGCCGCTAGTACGATTCGTATTGGCAAACGCTATCGTGCCAATCGTTTAAATGGCGATTACGATGCTATTGTCATTGGTTCGGGCATTGGAGGTTTGACGGCCGCGGCGTGTTTATCTAGCTTGGGCTACAAAGTAGCGGTGTTTGAGCAGCATTACACCGCAGGTGGATTTACCCATAGTTATAGCCGTAATGGCTATGAGTGGGATGTAGGTGTGCATTACATTGGTGATATGGGTGTAAAAACAACCTTAGCGCGGCGGTTATTTGATTTTATTAGTAATGATCAACTCAAGTGGGCTGCCTTAGATGCCTGTTATGACCGTATCTTTTTGGGTGATGATCATTTTGATTTAGTGGCAGGCCGAGACAATTTTAGAAACAACTTAATCGCACGTTTTCCGCAAGAACAAGCCGCGATTGACGAATATATTAGTCGTTTAGGTAAAGTAGCCAATGCTATGCAGCTATTTACNNATTGAGCCTAGCTATTTTAATCGCCCGACACGCCAAGTTTTAGAGGAGTTAACCTCTAACCAAACCTTAATTGCGTATTTAACAGGTCAATGGGGTGATAACGGCATGATGCCTGCCGAATCGAGCTTTTTGATTCATGCCTTAATTGCTAAACATTATTTACATGGTGGTTATTATCCTGTGGGTGGTGCGTCACGCATGGCCGAAACCATCATCCCGCAAATTCAAAAAACGGGTGGCGAAGTGTTTACTTATGCGGCCGTAGAAAATATTTTGCTAGAAAAAGGTAAAGCGGTTGGGGTTCGCATGAAGGATGGCACTGAGGTACGCTCACCCATTGTGATTAGTAATGCAGGGGTGTTTAATACCTTTAATCGCTTATTGCCACAAAGCGTGTCACAAAAAACAGGCTATAGCCAAAAGTTAAATAGCGTCAAGCCGTCGATGGCGAGTTTGTGTTTGTATATTGGTATCAAAGATACGGCACAAAACCTTAATTTGCCTAAAACCAATTTGTGGATTTACCCTAACGAAAACTACGAACAATCCATTAAAAGCTTTTTAGCAGATGCAAAAAGTGATATTCCGATGGTATATATTTCTTTTCCTTCGGCTAAAGACCCCGATTTTAACGCGCGTTATCCAGACCGTTCGACCATAGAGATTGTGGCTCCTTGTCCGTGGGAATGGGTAGAAAAGTGGGCAGACAAACCGTGGGGAAAACGGGGCGATGATTACGATGCCCTAAAAGAAGATTTTTCGCAGCGTTTACTCGAAAAACTGTATCAAAAAATGCCGCATTTACGTGGCAAAATTGATTATTACGAATTAGCGACACCGTTATCAACCGAGTTTTTTTGTTGGTATCAAAAAGGTGAAATTTACGGCTTAGATCACGACCCTAAACGCTTTGAGCAAACATGGTTACGGACAAAAACTGATATTGACGGCTTATATTTAACAGGCCAAGATATTATGACCTGTGGTGTAGTGGGCGCGATGATTGGCGGTTTAATGACGGCTATCAATATTGGTGGTGTTAAGGCATTGCCTTTAGCTAAAAAAATGTTTGTGGGTTAAAACGATGCGTTTAGCCGCTGCCAAATTAGCCCTTGCACCCTTATTATTAACTCAGGGAATGTATGTGCGTCGTGTTACGCCAAAACTCCCTGAGCCGCAAGGAGCAAGAGTGGGTGTTACAGGCACAGGCAAACCGTTACGCTTGTTAATTGTGGGCGATTCGGCCGCCGCAGGTGTAGGCACAGCTCATCAAAACGACGCATTGTTAGGGCAGTTAGTGGCTGCTTTAGCGGTTGATTTTGAAGTGTCATGGTGTTTGCTTGCTCAAACAGGGCTAACCACATTAGCGTTAATTGAGCAGCTTGAGCAACAGCCTAAGCAATCGTTTGATATTGCGGTAACATCATTAGGCGTAAACGATGTTACCAGTCAAATAAAGCCTAAAATTTGGTTACAGCAGCAACAGCAGTTAATTGAGTTATTGCTGCTTAAATTTGGTGTACAAAAAATACTGTTATCGAGTGTGCCACCGATGCACTATTTTGTGGCCTTACCTCAACCTTTGCGGTGGTATTTAGGGCAACGCGCCCAGTCTTTAAATGTGTTATTGGCACAAGCAATGCGTCATCATCATAAAGCGCAGTTTGTTGCGCCACACTTTCCACCTAATCATAATTTATTAGCCAGTGATGGCTTCCATCCTAGTTCACAGGCTTATAGCTTATGGGCGGCTCAATTGGCACAAGCGATTAAACCATCAGTCCTCAAACAAACCAATCAAATATAAATGATAACGATTTGCATTTATGTTTATCTTGTGTAAAATGGCACACAAATATCTTGTGCTATTTATTTGAGGATAGATTCATGTTTAAAAAGTCATTATTAGCCCTTATGTTAGCCACCACATCGGGTGCTACCTTTGCTAACGAAGCCGAAATTAGCGCATTAAAAAATCAACTAAAAGCACAACAATCACAAATTGATGCCTTAGTGGCCGCCATAGAAAAACCTTCAGCCAATAACAGCAACCCATTTAGTAAAACAACGCTTGCAGGGTACGGCGAAGCACAGTACTACAATTTTGATAATGCCAAACAACAATACGATGCTTACCGTTTTGTGTTGTATGTAGGCCATCAGTTTAGCGATAACGTGCGCTTACACTCTGAGTTAGAGTTAGAACACGCCATTGCAGGCGAAGGCCAAGTGGGCGAAATTGAACTTGAGCAAATGTTTATTGAGTGGAACTATGCAGGCAAACAAAACCTATCTATAGGTCAGATTTTAATACCGATTGGCTTTTTAAACGAAACTCACGAGCCAGATACTTTTTACGGTAACAAACGTAACCCAGTCGAAAGCAATATTATTCCAACGACATGGTGGGAAGGCGCAGTAAAAGCCAGTGGTTTAGTTACAGGCGTAGAGGGTTTAAGTTATAACGCGCTGGTTTCTACAGGGCTAAAAACCAGTGATGGCTCGATTCGTAGCGGTCGCCAAAAAGGCGCAAAAGCGGTTGCCGAAGACTTAGCTTATACACTGGGTTTGAATTATCGAGGTATTGCAGGTTTAGATGCAGGTATTGCTTATCAGCTACAAAAAGATATTACTCAAGGTACATCAGCCCTAAACAATCAAGCAACTTTAGTTGAAGCACATATTGGATATACATGGCATGACTTTTCGAC
>DDBM01000208.1 GCA_002333125.1 Moraxellaceae bacterium UBA2032
TTGGCGATACTGTCACTGTTGCCAAAAAACAAGTTTTCATCAATACGAATCAATAGCAAGGTAGGCCATGTCGTTACTTGATGACGGAGGATATTACGGAAATGCTCTGTTTCACCCACCTGACCAACAACCGCCATGTGTGGCTGATGACTACGCCAAATCAATGCGGCTATTGAAAAAAACAAACCAAACAATAAGCCCAACTGTAACCCAAATAATAACACTGACATTAACGTCACTAAATAAGCACCCGCCTCGGTTTTATCACTGTGCCATGCCATTTTTAAGGTTTGAAGATCAAGAAGGTTACTGACCGCAACAATCACGCCTGCCCCCAAAACAGCCAACGGCAAATAATAAAACCAATCACTCGCGACCAATAACACTAAAGCCATAACCAAGGCCGAAAACACTCCCGCCAATGGTGTTTTTGCGCCTGCTTCGACATTGACCGCGGTACGCGAAAAACCGCCTGTAATCGGTAACCCTTTAAAAAAGGCGGCAGTGATATTCGCTAAACCTAATCCCAATAATTCTTTATTGGCATCAAAATGTTCTTGCCGTTGTAAAGCCACTGATTTAGCGACAGAGGCACTACTGATGAAAGCGATTAAGGCAATTAATAGTGCCGAAGTAAACAACGCTTGCCATTGCTGCCATGCTGGCCATTGTGGAACAACAAACGATGGCAAGCCTGCGGGAATGACACCAACAACGGCAATGTGGCCAAACAATTGCGCTTGATACACCCACAAACTTGCAGCAATTAACATGATAATTGGGATGAGTTTACTGACTAGATTAGATGCATAAGTGGATACGTTTAAGCGATTGAGCGTTTGTACGGTGTAAAGTCGATTTAACGATAATAGTAATACGGCACTCATGCCAATCATAACGGCATTAACGTTGATAACTGCCTGTTGTTGCCAAAAACCGTACAACAAATGCGGCAAAGTATCGCCCTGCACACTCACACCTAAGATATATTTAACCTGCCCTGTGATAATTAAAACTGCCGCACCTGTAATAAATGCCGCCATTACCCCACGGCTAATAAACTGCATAATCCAGCCCAGTTTTAACAAGGCAGCAAACAATAGAATCACACCGACTAACAAGGCCATAAACGCCGCTAAGGCAATATATATACTGCTATGGCTTTGGGCAAAAGGTACTAACGCTTGAGCGGTCATAATAGAAGTAATGGCAACAGGGCCAACAGCTTGGGTATTACTGGCACCAATCAAGGCATATATTAAAACAGGGACAATCGCCGCATATAAGCCATAAACAGGGGGCAAACCTGCCAACAAGGCATAACCCAAACTCTGCGGAATAACAACTATACCAACAACAAGCCCTGCAATGATGTCTTGATGTAAGTGCTGTCGCCACTCACTGTTTTGTAACCATGCTGGCAATAAATGCTTCATTTTTGGCTCTTTAATGTAGATCACTTAGGCCGTTATCGCGTAGTACCATCACTCAATGTTGAGCAACGCCTACACTCTTTTATCAATTACCGCAAAGAGATAAAACCCCGCCATCATCGCCAAGCTAAAGACAATGGCTTGCCATTGACCCGTTGCGGCCGTGACAATGGCAGGTGCAGGGCAAAAACCCGCCAAGCCCCATCCCGCACCAAAAGCGATACTGCCCACAATCAAACGGCTATCAATGACTTTACTGGTCGGTAACTGCATTTCCATGCCACACATACTGTTCTTTTTATGTTTGGCGAATTGAAAAGCGGGCAAGGCAACCGCTATTGCGCCCGCCATCACTAAAGCTAAAGACGGATTCCATGCTCCTGCTAAGTCTAAAAAAGCAATGACTTTGGCAGGATTGACCATCTGACCGATAATCAAACCAACACCAAAAATCACACCCGCAAGCAACGCTATGATTTTGTCCATGTTATACGCCTCCCACGAGATGCTTCATTACATATACGGTGATAAAACCTACCATCATAAAACTTAAGGTCGCGACCAAAGAACGCACCGATAACTGCGATAAGCCACAAACGCCATGACCGCTAGTGCAACCCGTAGCATAACGTGTACCGACACCCACCAGTAAACCTGCAACTACTAACACGGGAACATCAGAGGTGATTTGTACTGCAGGAAAAACCGCAAACAATTGATATAGCCACGGCGATGCTAATAGGCCTACTAAAAAATACCACCGCCATTGTTCTGTTCGATAGCCACTAAATAAACCACCAACAATGCCACTTATGCCTGCGACACGACCAATCCCTAAAATCAACAGTACCGAAGCCAAACCGATCAACGCACCGCCTATTAATGCGCTATAGGGTGTAAACGCAGCCCAATCAATACTCATTATTCACCTCTTCGGTTGGCACACACAAACGACTACATAGCGTTTGCAAAATAGCTAACGCATCTTCACTGGTAATACGGTAATACATCTGCTTACCGTCACGTCGGGCTTCGACTAAGTTTTCTTGCCGTAATATGCCTAACTGCTGCGATAAACTCGGCTGACGAATCGCTAATTTTTCTTCCAACTCACTGACACAAAACTCACCTTGCGACAATTGACACAATAAAATCAAACGGTCGGGATGGGATAAGGCTTTAAATAAATTGGCTGATTGCTCTGCGGCTGCCTGCATTTGCGCTAATGGCAACATGATTTTACCCTCTAACATACATACTCCTTCATTATACATAAAAACAATATATAAAAAGACATTTTATAATTCTGTATATTGATATAGCATTACGCGATTGAATTAAGCCGAGCATTTCTCATGTCCACCTTACAAATACAGCATTTTTTGGATACGGATAGCGAAACTTACAGCTNNATGCCGACCATTTATCTTCTGCCCATTATTTACGCGAACAAGTCGGGGGCAAAATAGCCATTGGTGAAAAAATCACTCAAGTACAAGGTGTCTTTAAAAAGGTGTTTAATTTGGATGATGAGTTAGCCACCGATGGCCGACAATTTGATTACTTATTTAAAGATGGCGAGTACTTTCAAATTGGCGAACTGACAGCTCAAGTCCTATTAGTTGCAGGTCACACCCCTGCCGATGTGGCTTATGTCATTGAAGACGCCATGTTTGTTGGGGATACTTTATTTATGCCCGATGTCGGTACAGCGCGTTGTGATTTTCCACAAGGTGATGCCCGAGTGTTATATCAATCCATTCAACGTATTTTAGATTTTCCAAATGATACACGCTTATTTATGTGCCACGACTATCCACCCAAAAACCAGCGTCAACATCAGTATTTAAGCACCGTTGCCGAACAAAAAGCCCTGAATATTCATTTGGCTGATAATAAGGGCGAGGATGATTTTGTTGCCATGCGTCAGGCACGAGATGCCACCTTAGCCATGCCACGTTTAATTATTCCGTCGATTCAAGTGAATATTAGAGCGGGTGAGTTTCCACCTGTTGAAGATAATGGTGTCGCTTATTTAAAAGTGCCATTGAATATATTGGGCAAAAAAAGTTAAGAATAGATTTTGGTTGGTGCTGGGGCTAAACCCCAGCTTATTACTATCGAAGGATTAATTTGCCCCACAAACAATGGCTATATAAATTTCCTATGTGGCCTCAAGCCATTAAGCAGACTGTAAGGTCTGT
>DDBM01000143.1 GCA_002333125.1 Moraxellaceae bacterium UBA2032
GGCGTGTTTCCTGCCATTTTTGGCACGGTGTTAATGGTGTTAATGATGACCGTGATTGTGACTCCTTTAGGAGTAATTGCGGCTATTTACTTGCGTGAATACGCCACACAAGGAGTTATTACCCAAACGGTGCGTATTGCAGTCAATAACCTAGCAGGTGTACCGTCTATTGTGTATGGCGTGTTTGGTTTGGGCTTTTTTATCTACTTTTTGGGTGGCAATATTGACCGTTTGTTTTATCCCGAATCGTCCCCTGCGCCTGTTTTTGGTACACCGGGTTTGTTATGGTCGGCAATTACCTTGGCATTAATGACTTTGCCTGTGTTGATTGTGTCTACCGAAGAAGGTTTGTCGCGCATTCCTCGTGCCCTCAAAGAAGGCTCGTTAGCTTTAGGTGCAACCAAAGCCGAAACCTTATGGCGTGTGGTCTTGCCTATGGCTATGCCCAGTATTATGACAGGTGTAATTTTAGCGATTGCACGTGCCGCAGGTGAAGTTGCCCCGTTAATGTTGGTCGGCGTAGTTAAATTAGCCCCAACCTTACCTGTAGATTTAAACGCACCATTTATTCACTTAGAACGTAAGTTTATGCACTTAGGCTTTCATATTTACGATGTAGGCTTTCAAAGCCCTAACGTAGAAGCGGCGCGACCTTTAGTGTATGCCACCGCCTTTTTGTTAGTGTTTATTGTGGCTGCCTTAAACTTATCGGCAGTAGCCTTGCGTAATCGCTTACGCGAAAAGTATAAAGCCCTAGAGTCCTAATTTGCTCAGGCTTAATGTCTTAAACGACGAATAGTATAAATTTAGAACTGGAACAGCTTATGAATAGCAATAGCTCAGTAGCAACACCTACACCTGTTAGCACCGTGAAAATGGATGCGTTGGGGCGACAAAATCGCAACTTAAGTATGGCCAACGAAGATATTTGCTTAGAAACGCGCGACCTCAATTTGTTTTATGGCCAAAAACAAGCCTTGTTTGACGTTAATATGCACATTCCACGCAAGCGTGTAACGGCATTTATTGGTCCATCTGGTTGTGGTAAGTCCACCTTGTTGCGTACTTTTAACCGTATGAATGACTTGGNNGATGGTTGTCAGATTAACGGCAAAATTTTGTTAGATGGCAATGATATCTTTGATAAAGGCATGGATATTACTAACTTACGCCGTCGCGTAGGCATGGTGTTTCAAAAGCCAAATCCCTTTCCTAAGTCAATTTATGAAAATGTGGCTTATGGTTTACGTTTGCAAGGCATTAATAAAAAAAGCTACCTAGATGATGTGGTTGAAGACTCACTCAAAGGCGCAGCCCTATGGGACGAGGTCAAAGACCGTTTAAATGATTCGGCTTTAGGTTTATCAGGTGGTCAGCAACAGCGTTTAGTGATTGCACGTGCTATTGCCATTGAGCCAGAAGTGTTATTGTTAGATGAGCCGACTGGTGCGCTTGACCCCATTTCTACCCTCAAAATTGAAGAATTAATTCACGATTTGCGTGACCGTTTTACAATTTTGATTGTAACGCACAATATGCAGCAAGCAGCGCGGGTATCCGACTACACCGCCTTTATGTATTTGGGTAAGTTGGTTGAGCATAGCGACACCGACACCTTATTTACCAACCCTGCACACAAACAAACCGAAGATTATATTACAGGCCGTTACGGCTAATTTACCCCTCGACTTTGCTTAGTCACATTTTTTTGTGTTGGCTGAGCCAAGTCGAAGCCCCTTTTTTTTGATAATAGGAGCAGCGCATTATGCCAGCTACCCATGAAGAATATGGACATCATATCTCACAAAAATTTAATAGTGAGTTAGAAGAAATTCGTACCCATTTTTTAGAAATGGGTGGTTTAGTCGAAAAACAAGTCACCGATGCAATTCACTCTTTATTAGATGCTGACTCCGCCTTAGCGGTATCGGTACAAGAAAGTGATAAACGCATTAATGCCATGGAAACTAAGCTCGATGATGAATTAGTGCGTATTTTGGCGCGTCGTCAACCTGCCGCCTCTGATTTGCGTATGATTGTGGCTATTAGTAAAGCCATTACCGACCTAGAACGTATTGGTGACGAAGCAGCTAAAATTGCGCGTTATGCGGTTGCCTTATGTGAAGAAGGGGAGTCGCCGCGTGGGTATGTCGAAACGCGTCATATTGGCAATCAAGTGCGCGTGATGCTGCATGACACCTTGGATGCCTTTGCGCGTTTAGATGTAGAGCAAGCGTTTAGAGTGATGCAATCTGACCATCAAATTGACATGGAATATAAAACGGCGACTCGTGCCTTAATGACTTATATGATGGAAGACTCACGTTATATTTCGCGGGTATTAAACGTTATGTGGGTGTTGCGGAGTTTAGAGCGTATTGGTGACCATGCGCGTAATGTGGCCGAGCAATTGATTTATTTAGTCAAAGGTGCTGATGTGCGTCATGTGAGCTATGATGTAGTAAGGCAAAAAGTCGAAAAATAATTTGTGTGGGGGTAAACATTGGTTTGCCCCTAAGTCTTTGTCGTCATTATCCAATCTCCAAAACAAATTAAGCAGAAAGTTTATGCAACATGTCCTTATTATACATGAGGTTGAGTCTTACTCTGCTTGGAAAGTGATTTTTGATAAGGCGGCTGGTATCCGTAAAGAGGCGGGTGAAATAAGCTATCAGTTATTGCGTTATGACACTAATGCCAATGCTGTGGTTCATTTTTCGGTTTGGAAGTCTCTTGATAGTGCGCGATGCTTTTTTGAATCACCTGAATTGATTGAAATTCGTAAGCAGGCAGGCGTAAAAGCACCCGACTTTATTTATTTAGAAGAAATAGAGCGCGGCGTGTTGTAACAAAAATTGAGAGTTTACGGTATTTAAAATACAAGAATGGTTAGTGGCACAAAACCCACTATACTTAATTTGTACAAACAAAATAATTGACCGATATTTTTATTGTTAGTACAATTTAATGAGGTCAGAGTTTGGGCATGATTAGTTACGATGAAGATAAACGACTAAGCAACCTTGAAAAACATGGTTTTGACTTTGTGGACGCAGCCAGTGTTTTTGAGGGGTTTCATATCACCCGAGAAGACAGTCGAGGCAATTATGGCGAACAACGCTTTCAGACCTTGGGTTTATATGGCAACGTGCTTGTAGTAATGATGATACATACGCCTCGTGACAGTGCCGACCACATTATTTCAATCCGTAAGGCAAACAAACATGAACAAAAGTACTACTGGCAAAATTACCCCAATTAACCAAACAGACTGGGCAAAAATCGCTGCCATGCAGGACGAAGACATTACCTATGATGTAGATAATCCCATGACTACCGAAGCCGACTGGGATGGTGCAGCGATGAAAGTGGGCGACAAAGTGATTGGTACTGTGCGTGGACGTGGTAAGCAAAAGAAGCCAACCAAAATACCTACTACCTTACGTCTCTCTCCCGAAGTAATGGCCTACTTCAAAGCCACAGGCGAAGGTTGGCAAACCCGTGTTGATGCGGCATTACGTGAGTATATACAGGCTAATCCTACACATTAACCAAGACTCACCCTAAGCCAAGTCATGCCCAGTGTTAAGACCTTCTATCAATAATGCTTTAGGAAAAATACAGGTAAAGGTAGAGCCTTTATTGGCTTTGGAGTCAATGTTAAGCATGGCGTTGTGTTGCAATAAAACGTGTTTAACAATCGCCAAACCTAAGCCTGTACCGCCTGTTGCACTACTCCTCGCTGCATCTACGCGATAAAAACGCTCGGTTAATCTTGGAATATGCTGATGCTCAATACCAATACCATTATCTTGTACGCTTAAATAGCCGTACTTTGCATCATGACTCCAACGAATCGTGACAGCACCACACGCAGGCGTATATTTAATGGCATTGGTAATTAAATTAGAAAAAGCACTGCGTAAGTCGTTTTCGATGCCCATTAATAACATTGGGCTATCAACATGTACTATAATAGCGTGTTGTTTTTCGGGGTCAAAAGCCAAAGCTTCTAAACGTAATTGTTCTAATAAATACGTCATGTTGATGGGCTTGGCTTCTTGTTTTATGGTGTCACTTTCTAAACGTGATAATAACAATAAGTCATTAACCAAATTGCTCATGCGTTTGGTTTGTTGCTGCATTTGAGCAAACACCCGATTAATACGCGCAGGAAACTCATCGTTATCTACAAAAGTTTCTACATAACCACTTAACACCGTCAACGGAGTACGCAACTCGTGTGAGACATTGGCCACAAAGTCTTTGCGAATTTGTTCTAGTAAGTGAAGCCGAGTAATATCGTAAGCAATTAATAAACGGTCATTGTCGCCAAAACGTGTCACTTCGTATTGCACATAATGATTAGCTTGTGTCCATGACGGTAATTTAAGTGCGTCTTTTCCGCCACCTTGCTCAAAAAACTCAATAAATGCGGGGTCACGAATTAAATTGGTAATCGGTTTGCCCATATCAATGGGCGATTTAAAGCCAAGTAGTTTTTCGGAAGCAGCATTCCACCACTCTAAGTTGCCTTGGCTATCAACCAATACAACTGCTTCGTCTAAAGCGACAACCGACTCACGCGCGCGCTGAATAATACCCAACAAATTAAGCTGTGCAGCGCGTTCTTGTTTTTGTAAGCGATAAATACTTTGGGCAATATCTTCCCATACGCCTGATACATTAGGCGGATAATCTTGAGGATTTGTTTTGAGCCAACGATGGAGTTTGTGCAAATTACGCAAATGCAGGCCTAAATATACCGCGATCGCAATAAATAAAAATTGAACCGTCAGATGACCAATCCACCCAATCACGGCAAAAAAGCATAATAAATAGCCAAGTCTTAATAACTCAGCTTTAAGAAGTGCGGTCACACAACATCCTGTTTATC
>DDBM01000005.1 GCA_002333125.1 Moraxellaceae bacterium UBA2032
CTAAACGATGGTTTTTATGTTGGTTCAAAAAATCGCTTAATGGCTGAGGATTAAGGTCTAAGGCTTGAAGTTTAGGGATATAGGCTTGAAAGTGTTGTTGCCAAAAATCATCACGTAACACCGTTAACGGCTGATGGAAATTAGGTAGGTACGATAATAATGCAGGTGAGGATAAAACCCATGCCAAATTACGGACATGGGGAGAATAGTAGGCTTGCCAAGGAAAAAAATCAGGGTTTATTTCAGACATAAATTGTCACTTAGTTTTTGGGGTTCAAGAGCTATACATCCATAAAAAATAAGGGTATAACTGACAAACTAACACAACAGTTTGAGTACAAGTGTATTTTTTGCATTCGTAAAACAAGCCTAATCATTAATCTGCTATATTAAATATGGACATCACCATGACGACCCTACCCTTTTCTCGTAAAGCTTTACCCATTGCTATCTTAACCGCCTTATTGGCTGCCTGTGGCGGCGGTGGCGGTGATAGCGGCGCGTCAAATACTACCCCTGCTGTTACAGAAGGCACTATTACGGGTACTGCTGTCAAAGGCCTTTTGCAACAGGCTCTCGTTACAGCTTACAAAATTACCTCCGATGGTAAAAAAGGCGAAAAACTTACAGAAACAACGACAACAGACAATGGTGAATATACTCTCAAAGTCACAGGATATAGTGGTGCTGTTTTACTTGAAATGGCCAGCAATCCAAATACGAAAATGCTTTGCGATATTCCTGCTGGCTGCGATGGCACACCATTTAACGGTGCTGTCCCAATAAGTGGGTTAACACTACAAACCGTTTTGCCTGAATTAAAAGCCTCCAATAAAACAGCAATTACTCCTTTTACGCACTTAGCGGCTCAGTATGCCGCCAAAAACGGTTTAAACAAAAGCAATATAGAGGCTGCTTTAACACAAATTGCTGATTTATTTGGTTTGCCAGCCCTCAATGAAACCAACGCCATTAACCCATCGGGTGATTTATCGTCTGCGACTCAAGCCGAACAGCAATATGCTGTCATGAATGCTGCTATAGCTCAATTGGCGGGTAAAGTGGCCGATATTGCTGCAAAATTAAATGCATTATCTATCGAAATTAATAGTAAAAATGGTCAGCTTCAAAGTAGCGAAGTAAGTGGGAAAAATGACAGGTTAGACTTGGGGGATGTTTTAGCCGCCGCTAAAGCTGTTGCTACGTCATCCAGCATTCATGGTTTAAAGGCAGAAATTAAAACCATTGTTGATTTACAATTAGCGAATGCAAACAACACCCAAGCCGACACCCAAGTCACACCCTCGACAGGTGCAGGTTTAAATGACTTAGGTAAAGCCAAAGCCTTTATTAATAGTGCAAGTCTGTTATTAACGACGTTACAACAATACGACGACCAAAGCTTTTTAGACTCACTTAACGGTAAAGTTACCACTATTCAAGCACTTGATGGCGATACACTCATGGCAGATGCACTGGGTGCAACATTCGCTATTTTGGCGACAGCTGTAGAGGCAGACCAAACGTCTCACGTATTAAGTCCCACGCAAATTAACACCTTGTTAGCGGATAACTTTAATTCACCCTACCAATTAGTAGCAACAGCCTCCAACGATTTAAAACTGACTGTAGATGCCACAAGCAACTCGGCCACTCTCAATGGTGAATTAAAATTACAACGCAAGCGTTATAAATACATTAGCGTGCCTTATACTGAAACTCGCTATCAGAAAGTTCCATATTATGTCAATAATGTACTGATGGGGTACAAACAAGAACCTTACACCTATTCAGGATATAACTACCAACTCACCGAAGAAAATATTGGTAGCCCAGTAGGCTTTACCATATCCAACTTCAAAATCTCCTATCCTGCCAAAACAGCTTCTAGTAAAGATTTTACTGTAGCAATTGATGCGGGTAGTAAAATTAAGACAGCTAATGTGGAGTTTAGTTTAGCCGCTGATAGTAAAAGCCAAGTCATCGTTCGTTTTGACAATGCAGCAACCTTACAAAGCCATATTGATGCCGCCGATGCAGATACCGAGCTTGCCACAACACACATTCCTAGTCGTGTCGAGGCTAAATTAGATCGAATCACCCTCAAAGTAATTAAAGCAGGCAATAGCGAGTTCAGCCAATTTGTCGGCAATATGAGCTTAACTGCAAAGCAAGCCAACTTGGATACTACAACGGGCGATAAACGTTTGTGGCCAATGCCTGAACTGGCAACTTTATCGGGTAGTTTTAGTAGTGGTGCGGGTGATTTAATTGAAGCAACAGCTAGTATTGATTTAACGGGCGCTAATCCTAAAGTTTCGCCAGAAACAGGCTATATTAAATCGAATCTGTATGCTTATAGCTATAATGCCACACTTAACACGATTACTCTTAAGCCTAGTGTTGGTACATTTGGTTGGTCTAAAGCGACCCAATTAACAATTACGATGGTTGATTGCGGCAACGGTCAAAAACGGTTATCAGGAAATAACGACGCTATTTATTTAGGTTCTAACTGTTCTTCAACAACCAATGTTGCCGATGCCTACAAAGACTTCATTAACAATCAATATTGGTATCGCTGGAGCTTAAGTACAATGGTTGATGGTGAGGGTGACTACATCCCAGAATATTCTACTAATTTTAACTACAAATCTAATGCCACAGTAAACGGTATATTAGACTGGAGTGACGATAATTTTAGTGAAGATTCTGCGCATTTGGGCAAGGGTACAATTAGTGTTAGCACCAAAATTAAATTATTAGGCAACACGGCGGCTGATATTGACGCTCAAATTACCGCCAAATATACAGGCCAACAAAATGGCGAATTAACCGCAGCCTTGCGTGTTGGTAACGATAAACTCACCATTAGCTCTCCTGTCGCTGGCGGAAAACCTTTCATTACCTTAAGCAATAAAGATAATGTCAGTGTGGAAGCCAATGTGCTTGAGACCGACAAAAAAGTCGAAATCAAAATCGGTGGCAAAGTACTCGGCTGGGTTTATACCGTGAGCAATGTGCCTGTTGCCAAGTTTATTGACGGTAGTATTAAAGCGTTATAATTAACTTTTTTTCGCACAACGCCAAAAGGACGGTTCAGACCGTCCTTTTCTTTTGAGTATCTTCATCTTATGCGTTTTTATTTTATTTTTGCGCTATTTTTTATCCATTCATTGGTCTACGCTTCCGAAAAAACAGCACTTCATTTAACAATTGACGCCTACTCCGCCCCCGTTTCCATTCATGCGTTTACCAGTGATTGGCATGATGATTTAAAATCGGGCAATAGTGCTTTTTTACATGGTTTAGCCGAATTAAGCCGCGAAAACGAACAGCGAAAAATCAGTCTCTTGTGGCGTTATGATTATTTATTAGATTTTAATGAGCAAACCGCTTTGCTCTATCATACTTATGCTAAGGACAATAAACCTGCCATTAACTCGTCATATCCGCTAGCTATTACCGCTAAATACACCGAAAGTTATGGCATACAGTGGCTACAAAAGTTTCACTTTCGGCCAAATATTGAATTTGGTATTGGTATAAGCCTGTTAAAAGGCTACAAAATGACGGATGGGCAATTGAGTGGTCAAAGTATTTTTAAACAAGCGGGTTTTGATGTAAAGGATATTCAACAAGCTAGTCTTGACGTAAATTACTACTAT
>DDBM01000047.1:0-29918 GCA_002333125.1 Moraxellaceae bacterium UBA2032
GCAAGCGTGATGGCGATGGGGCTAATTTCGCTCCCGATGATGGTACGTCAAGGCTATTCGCCTGCTATTTCTAGCGGTGTGATTATGGCCTCAGGCACACTCGCACAAATCATTCCGCCCTCTTTAGTGTTAATTGTCTTGGCCGATACTTTAGCCGTGCCAGTGGGCGATATGTATTTAGGCGCGTTGTATCCTAGTTTATTGCTTACGCTATTATTTGCTTTGTTTATAGGCGCGGTTGCCCTTGCCAAACCGCAGTGGTTGCCTGCCCCCAAAGAAGTCTTACCCATTAAATGGGGTAGTTTATTAAATGCTTTAGTACCGCCTTTAGTGTTGATTTTTTTAGTCTTAGGCACGATTTTTATTGGCTTAGCCACACCCACCGAAGCAGGCGCAATGGGCGCAGCAGGGGCGTTGTTGTTAGCTATTGCTAAACGGCGTTTAAATGTTTCTTTGTTGCATCAAGCCTTAGATGGCACCGCTAAACTGACCTCATTTGTCATGTTTATTTTAATTGGCTCAAGTTTATTTGCGTTGGTATTTAGAGCCTTAAATGGCGATTTATGGGTTGAGCATTTGTTTGATCAATTACCAGCGGGACACATTGCCTTTTTGTTGGTAGTCAATTTGATGGTGTTTGGTTTGGGAATGTTTTTGGACTTTTTTGAGATTGTGTTTATTGTGGTGCCATTGTTAGTGCCTATTATTCATAAACTTAACATTGACCCTGTGTGGTTTGGTATTTTGTTAGCCATGACTTTACAAACCTCGTTTTTAACGCCGCCATTTGGTTTTTCATTGTTTTATTTACGCAGCGTTGCGCCCAAAGAAATCAATACCAATCATTTATACAAAGGGGCAATTCCCTTTATTGTGTTGCAACTGGTGATGGTGATTGTGATTATGGCCTATCCTAATTTGGTGCGTCATGAAGCTAATAATTCGCCTTCGGTATTTAATAATATTAATGATTTGTCTAACGTAGGTGGCCAAGCCGCCAGTGCCGATGAAGCGATTCGTTTAATGCAGGATATTGCCAAAGAATATCAGGGAAAATAATTATGAAACGTCGTCAAGCATTACAAAAAATAGCCGCGTTGGGTGCAGCTACAGTTAGCGGAGCTGCTATTGCCGCGCCTGCGGTGGTAACTCAGCCAAGTATTCAATGGCGTTTAGCGTCTAGTTTTCCTAAAAGTTTAGACACCATTTATGGCGCAGCCGAAATGCTTTCTAAACGGGTCGCACAGCTTACCGATGGTAAGTTTCAAATTCGCGTCTTTGCAGGCGGCGAATTAGTGCCAGGTTTGCAAGTATTAGATGCGGTGAGTAATGGCACGGTCGAATGTGGCCATACCGCAGGTTATTATTATGTGGGCAAAAGTAAAGCCTTTGCGTTTGATACCTGTTTACCTTTTGGTTTAACAGCTCGTCAGCAAAATGCGTGGTATTCGCAGGCGGGTGGTCAGCAATTATTAGGCGAGTTATTTAAGCAATATAATATTGTCAATTTTGCAGGCGGTAACACAGGCGCACAAATGGGTGGTTGGTTTAGAAAACCCATCAATAGCCTTAAAGATTTACAAGGCCTCAAAATGCGTATTCCGGGTATTGGTGGCGAGATTATGTCACGCTTGGGGGCAATTCCTCAAACCATTGCAGGGGCAGATATTTATCCTGCCTTAGAACGTGGTGCGATTGATGCTAGCGAGTGGGTTGGGCCTTATGATGATGAAAAGTTGGGCTTATACAAAGTAGCCAAGCATTATTACTTTCCGGGTTGGTGGGAGGCAGGGCCGCAATTAAGTTTTTATGTTAATCAGAGTGCATGGGCTAAGTTGCCCAAAGCATGGCAAGCCGCGTTTGAGGTAGCCACTATCGAAGCAAACATGATGATGTTGGCCGCTTATGATGCACGCAATCCGCAAGCCTTAGTGCGTTTGATGAATCGGCATGGCATTATTTTGCATCGTTATCCTGATGATATTATGCAGGCAGGGCAAAAAGCGGCTTTTGCGTTGTATGACGAATTATCTGCTGCCGACCCCATGTTTAAAAAGATTTATGCCTCGTGGAAACCATTTAGACAGCTAACACACGGTTGGACAAACTTGGCCGAAACTTCGTTAGAAAACTTTATGTATAAGAATGCGAAGTGATAACCGCCCAAATTAAATTGTTCTGCTATGATTTGTTGACACGCCATTGAGTCACACAAGCGAGGAGATTGCTATGTATGCCATTGAGTTACCTGTACAAATAGATGAAAACCATCAAATTCATGTGCAACTGCCTCACAATATTCAGGCTAAAACAGCGCGTATTATTGTGATGTATGAAAAAGAAACCGCAAAGCCGCGTCCTGTTTATGGTTCTGGCAAAGGACTGATGCAAATAGCCGATGATTTTGATGCACCACTTGAAGAACTCAAAGAGTATATGGAATGAGGCAACTTTTAGACACACACATTGTGCTATGGTTTTTGAATGGAGAAAAACTCTCGCCTGAGCTATGTGAACGCATTATATCGGGAACAAATTTTGTGAGTGTGGTGTCTTTGTGGGAAGTTGCCATAAAAATGAATATTGGCAAATATGAATTTGTGGGCGGATTTTCTGCATTTTGCGAGCTTATTAAAAGCAATGATTTTGAAATCTTGCCTATCAAAAATGAACATATGCAAGGTGTATTTGCTTTGCCATTTATTCACAAAGACCCCTTTGATAGACTTATTATTTCCACAGCAAAACACGAAGCCATACCCTTGATTACTGCCGATGAAATAATTCACCAGTACGATGTTGAGTGGGTTTGGTCGTAATTATCCAGCAAATGCTATTTATCAAACTTTCTGTATTTCGCTATGCTCCATACAGGCGACTCATTACGGCTATTCATAAAATATTTTAGGTACTCTCATGGAAATCAAAGTCAATTTTCTTGACAATCTTCGCCTCGAAGCCAAGTTTGACGACTTCACTGTTGTAGCCGACCAACCGATTCGCTATAAAGGCGATGGCTCTGCACCTGGCCCATTTGACTATTTTTTGGCCTCGTCTGCCTTATGTGCTGCCTATTTTGTTAAGTTGTATTGCCAAACACGTAATATTTCTACCGATAACATTCGCCTGTCTCAAAACAACATTGTTGACCCCGAAAATCGCTATAACCAAATTTTTAAAATTCAAGTTGAGTTACCTGCCGATATCTCTGACAAAGACCGCCAAGGTATTTTGCGCTCTATTGAGCGTTGCACCGTCAAAAAAGTCGTACAAACTATGCCCGACTTCGTTATTGAGCATGTCGAAAATATTGATGCTGACGCACAGGCGTTGTTAATGCCTAATCTAACATCTGAAAATAATACTTATATTTTGGGCAAAGATTTACCCCTAGAACAAACCATCGCCAATATGTCGAGCATTATGGCTAATTTGGGCATGAAGATTGAAATCGCCTCGTGGCGGAATATTGTGCCAAACGTGTGGTCTTTGCATATTCGTGATGCTCATTCGCCGATGTGTTTTACCAACGGCAAAGGCGCGACCAAAGAAAGTGCTTTGGCTTCTGCCTTGGGTGAATTTATTGAGCGTTTAAACTGTAACTTTTTTTATCATGGCCAGTTTTGGGGCGAAGACATCGCCAATGCCGAGTTTGTACATTACCCCGAAGAAAAATGGTTTAAACCTGCCTTTAGAAACCGACTTCCCAAAGAAATTTTGGATGAATATTGCCGCGAAATTTATAACCCCGATGGCGAATTACGCGGCTCACATTTGTACGACACCAATTCGGGCAACGTCAAACGCGGCATTTGCTGTTTGCCTTTTGTGCGTCAGTCCGACGGTGAAGTGGTGTACTTTCCCTCAAATTTAATCGAAAACTTGTATTTAAGTAACGGCATGAGCGCGGGCAATACCTTAGCCGAAGCACAGGTGCAATGTTTATCCGAAATTTTTGAACGTGCCGTCAAGCGTGAGATTTTAGAAGGCGAAATGGCCTTGCCCGATGTGCCAGCAGAGGTATTAGCCAAATATCCAAGCATTGTGGCAGGCATCAAAGGTTTGGAGGAGCAGGGCTTTCCTGTATTAGTTAAAGATGCGTCAATGGGTGGCAAGTTTCCTGTGATGTGCGTTACTTTGATGAATCCGCGTACAGGTGGCGTGTTTGCCTCGTTTGGGGCGCATCCTAGCTTTGAGGTGGCATTAGAGCGCAGCTTAACGGAGTTGCTGCAAGGGCGTAGTTTTGAAGGTTTAAATGATTTACCGCGCCCAACCTTTCAAACTAATGCCGTGACTGAGCCAAATAACTTTGTTGAGCATTTTATTGATTCTAGCGGTTTGGTGTCGTGGCGGTTTTTTAGTGCCAAAGCCAATTTTGACTTTGTTGAATGGGATTTTAGCGGTCAAGGCCAAAACGCCAATGTAGAAGAAGCGGCCACGCTTTTTGGCATTCTTAAAGACATGGGCAAAGAAGTGTATATGGCGGTTTATAACGATTTAGGAGCACCTGCGTGCCGTATTTTGGTGCCAAATTACTCTGAAATTTATCCTATTGAAGATTTGATTTGGGATAACACCAACAAAGCCTTGTTGTTTAGGGAAGATATTTTGAATTTGCATCGTTTGGATGATGCACAGCTTGAAGCCTTGCTAGAGAAGTTGGCAGAGAGTGAATTGGATGACTACACCGATATTGTGACCTTAATTGGCATTGAGTTTGATGACAATACGCCGTGGGGACAGCTCACTATTTTAGAGTTAAAGCTGTTGATTCATTTGGCTTTGCAGCAGTTTGAACAAGCCAAAGATTTGGTACAAAGCTTTTTGCAATACAACACCAACACCGTTGAACGTGGCTTGTTTTATCAGTGTATGAATGTGGTGTTAGAGGTGATGTTAGACGATGATTTAGAACTAGATGATTATGTGTTTAATTTTAGACGCATGTTTGGCGATGAGCGTATGGATGCGGTGCTTGGCTCGGTAGAGGGCAGCGTGCGCTTTTATGGTTTAACGCCTACGAGTATGAAGCTAGAGGGCTTGGATAGACATCAACGTTTAATTGATAATTATAAAAAGTTGCATGGGGCGAGGGCTAAGGTGGCTAAGTTGTAGGCTGTGGCTTTAGGTGGGTAGTGTGGGTTGAGGTATGAAACCCACAATTAACAAGTAATATTCTTAGGTTTTGTGTTTTTACACACGCTATGCTTGCTATTAAAATCATGATTGATTAACTCACGGTAAATAAAGATGGGTTTCGTTCCTCAACCCATCCTACAAAAACTGGTAGCTGAGCGGAGTCGAAATCAATCCCGACTACCACGCACCAAATCTTCCACCCTAATAGGAAACTGGCCAAGTTTGCGGTCGGCAAAATAATAACGTAAAGTACGTTTAATACTAGGAAACGCCAACTCATCCCACGGAATAGCCTCTTCACTAAACAAGCCAGCCTCAATGCTTTCTTCGCCTACACCAAATTGGCCATCAACAATTTCACCACGATACATCACATATACTTGGCTAATTTGAGGAATGTTAAATACACAATATAACTCCCCAACATTCACCTTAGCATGCGCTTCTTCCCATGTTTCACGCGCCGCGCCTTCTTGGGTGGTCTCCAAATTTTCCATAAAACCTGCGGGCAGCGTCCAAAAACCATAACGCGGCTCAATACCCCGTTTACATAGCAACACTTTGTCGCCCCATGTGGGCAAACAGCCACAAATAATTTTGGGGTTTTGATAATGAATCGTCTCGCATTGCTCACACACATAACGCAAACGATTGTCGCCATCGGGGATTTTTTGAACTACAGGGCTACCACAAGCACTACAAAATTTCATTATTGCTTCCAATTTGGAGGTAATGGCTATTTTTTCTCCCTCGCCCTATGGGAGAGGGTTGGGGTGAGGGTGTAATACAGATACTCTAACGAGAAAACACTTGTCTGCCTACTAACAAAAGCCGTACTATTTATAAATCACGAAAATTAGAACCATAGTACCATGTTGCAACAATTATTAACTCGTTTGCCCAACGATAACACTACGCATAAAGCCGATGCTGCTGTTCTCATGGCTTTAACACGTGAGGAAGTGCCTCGATTAATTTTGACGCAACGTGCTTTGCATCTAAAAAGCCATGCAGGCGAGGTCGCCTTTCCAGGGGGGAAGCGTGATTCCTCCGATACGTCGATTATTCATACCGCCTTGCGCGAAGCCCAAGAAGAAATTGATCTGCAACCACAAGATGTTTCTGTTGTAGGTGAGTTAGGTTTATTTACATCAAAAATAGGCATTAAAGTAAAACCGATTATTGGTTTATTAAACGAAATGCCGACGCTGCGTGGTAATCCTGACGAAATTGATAGTATTTTTACCGTACCTTTGGATGTTTTTTTGCAGCAAAAACCCAATTATCAACACAAAGTAAAATACATGGGTTTAAATATTGCCGTGCCAAGTTTTAACCACGAAGGTTATGTTATTTGGGGCTTAACAGGTTTTATGATTGTTGAGTTTATGCGTCAGGTATATGACGCAGACATTGAATGGCGTTGGCCAAATCCTTTAAAACGTAAGTGATTTTTTCTCCTCCCCCTTATCAAGGGGGAGGTTGGGAGGGGGTATAACATGACCCCACCCTAACCCTCCCCTAAATTAGGGGAGGGCTAGGGTGGGGTATACAGGTGGAGGAGAAATCTAATGAGAGAAAATAAATGATTTACAGTTTAGGTGAGCAGCAACTACAAACAGAGGGCGATTATTGGATTGCCGATAACGCCACCGTCATTGGCGCGGTCGTATTAAAAAACAACGCTAGTGTATGGTTTAATGTAGTTATCCGTGCCGACAACGACACCATTACCATCGGCGAAAACACTAATATTCAAGATGGCTCGGTGTTACATACCGATAGTGGTGTGCCATTAACCGTAGGTAATAATGTGACGGTTGGGCATAAAGTTATGTTACATGGCTGCACTATTGGCGATAACACCTTAATTGGCATTAATGCCGTGGTGTTAAATCATGCCAAAATTGGCAAAAATTGTATTATTGGTGCCAACGCGCTTATAACCGAACGCCAACAAATTCCAGATAACTCTTTAGTGGTTGGTTCACCTGCCAAAGTGGTTAAAACTATTTCTGATGCCCAAGCCCAAATGTTGCAAATGAGCGCGTTGCACTATGTTCAAAATTTTAAGCGTTATCAAACTCAACTTAAACCTAACCCCGCACACTGAGCGTAGTCGAAGTGTCAATCATTGGTTTCGACTCCGCTCAACCAGCTTAAAAACGTTCCCTGAGCGAAGTCGAAGGGATAGTTTAAGCAAACGCCAACAAGTCTTAGAATCAAATTTAAGGTTTTTTATGTCCAAATATCAAGCTTTACCCTTACGCACTCGTTTATTCGCCAAACTAACGGCCTCGTCAGATTACTTAGCTAAAGCACCTGACGCATTTTTAAAGTCATTTCAGCAAGCAGGTGTAAACCCCTTATTGGGGCGTGTTTTGTTTGGTAAAAATGAAACAATGGCACGTATTGTTGAGCAAAAAGTACCGTGTGAGGCAGGTGATGTGACGGTGCGTTGTTATTATCCTGTTTTGGATGTTGATTTGCCTGTTATTTTGTTTTTTCATGCAGGCGGTTGGGTTATTGGTAATCTCGAAACCCATGATGCTTTGTGTAGACGTATAGCAAAACTGACGGGCTGTTTAGTGATTTCGGTCGATTACGCCTTAGCTCCTTGGGTCAAATATCCTGTGCCAGTCTTGCAAGGAGAAGCGGTATTGCAATGGGTAATGAGTCAAGGCGCGGCTATTCATGCAAACCCACAAAAAATTATTGTGATGGGTGATAGTGCAGGTGGAAACTTGTCGGCAGTATTGGCGCGTAAATATCGTCAAGATATTTTGGCACAAGTGTTAATTTATCCAATTTTAGATGCGACTTTAACGAGCCAAAGTGTGCAGCAGTATTCTGACGCACCTGTGTTAAGCAAAAAAATGGTGCAGTTTTTTGTAGACTGTTACATTAGGACGCAAGCGGATAAATACCAAGAAGATGTGTCGCCGCTATTTGCCACAGACTTTAATAATTTGCCACCCTGTTTAATGATAACGGGTGAGTTTGATATTTTGCGTGAAGATGGTTTTGCCTATGTGCAAAAACTTAAAGCCGCAGGTAACAGCACTCAACACGAGCATTATCCTGATATTCATGGTTTTATTAGTTTGCCGTATTTGTGCGCGTCTACTCAAGAAGCCACACAAGCTGTTGTTAAGTTTGTTAAAGAAAAAACAAGTATATGACTTACGCATTTTGCCAAAATTATCGCGTTTTCACCCCCCTCAGTCCCCCCTTAATAAGGGGGGATGCCAAAGGCAGGGGGATAAATGTGAACAAATAAGCGATACCCGCGTAAGTCCTAAAAGATGGGTTGAGGTGCGAAACCCACAAAAAACCTTTAACGCGGGCTGTATTCCCTCTCCTTTTAGGAAAGGGCTAGGGTGAGGTCTGCTAATCCTCTGCCAATACCAATTGCTTAATTTTAGCGGCTTTAATAGTGTTGTCTCTAATTTGCATCACTTCAATATAAAAGCTATCTAAACGCAAACCCACCGACGCATCAGGAATGGTCTCTAGCTGCTCCAAAATTAAACCACTAAGCGTTTTTGCGCCATCTGTAGGAAGTTTCCAGTGCATTGAGCGATTAATATCCCTAATACTTAAACTACCATCCATCATAAAGTAGCCATCACTGTGCGGTAAAATATCTTGGTGGTTTTCGGAGATGTTGGTAGTAAATTCACCCACAATCTCTTCTAAAATATCTTCTAAAGTCACAATGCCTTGCACCACACCATATTC
This sequence comes from Moraxellaceae bacterium UBA2032, assembly GCA_002333125.1. Lineage (GTDB taxonomy): Bacteria > Pseudomonadota > Gammaproteobacteria > Pseudomonadales > Moraxellaceae > Agitococcus. Next base: position 8,881 of record DDBM01000047.1, read on the forward strand.
ATCAACCACTAAACCTAAACGGCGTTTTTGTTTTTGAAACTGTAATAGTTGAGCTTGAAGAGGGGTGCTTTCGGGAACGTAATACGGCTCACGAACATATTGCATAATTTCGTCTTTAGTTAGGTTTTCTTGACCTAAAAAGCGTGTTGCGTTACGCACATGCAAAATGCCTACAATATTATTGAGTTCGCCTTTATAAGCAGGTAATCGTGTATGATGCGTGGTGCGTAATATATCTATAATATCGTCCACGCTATCATCTAAATTAATACCAAGCACTTCTTGGCGCGGAATCATAATATCATTAACAGTAATATTATCTAATTCTAAAATACCTAATAACATATTACGATGTTTAGTCGGTAAAAATACATCATGTAAAATAGAATGTAATTCTTCTCGGGTGAGTTTGTCTTTTTTGTCAGAGTTTTGAGTATTAAGTTGAAACAGTAGATTAGTGATTTTATTTAATAACCACACTAAAGGATAAATAGCTTTTAATAAAAAAGCTAATATATGTGAGGCAAAACCTGATATGCGTTCTGGGTGACTAGCGGCATAGGTTTTAGGGCCTACTTCACAAAAAACGAGCATGACAAAGGTCAGTACGCCTGCAGCAATACTTGCGCCAACATTACCAAAGATTTTTATACCAATGAGGGTGGCAACCACAGCAGCTAAATTGTTAACCGTATTATTGCCAATTAAGATAACACCTATCAGGCGGTCTGGTTGTTGTAATAGTTTTAGAATACGTAGTGCCGTTTTGTTACCAAGCTTTGCTTGATGTTTAAGTCGGTAACGATTAGAGGTCATAATGCCTGTTTCGGAAGCCGAAAAAAACGCAGAACCCACTAAAAATAAAAACAATAGGCCAAACAAAAAGCCCAAACTATGACTGTCGTCCAAGTGAAAAACCCTATACCTAATAAAGTGTGCGTATCTAATCTGTTTTAAAGAATCAAGTCAAATTAAAAGTGTTTAAACTCTTTGCAAAATAAGCTCTAAAACAACTTTACTACCCAAAAAGCCCAGTAGTAAAAAACCAAAACCGATTAAGGTAAATTTAACCGCACGCTGACCACGCCAGCCACGCCAATAATGCCCAGCTAACAAAGTGCCAAAGATAAACCATGCCAAAATAGTTAACACAGTTTTATGGAGTAGATGTTGAGCAAAAATATTATCTAAGGTAATAAAGCCGCTAATAATGGCTAACGATAATAAAATAAAGCCAAAAGAAATAAAATCAAATAATACCGATTCCATGGTTTGCAGCGGTGGCATAATGCTTAATAAAGGATTTTGGCTTTTATGGCGATGGTTTTTTAAATTGTTATTTTGTATCGCTAATAAGATGGCATGTAAGGCCGCTAAAAATAAAACACTGTAGGCAAAAATAGATAAAATAATATGGCTTTCTGCACCTTTGGGTAAATCAGTTAATGGCTGATACGGTGCGTGAAATAAAATAGAAGCTAATATGCCAAATGCTGCCGCAGGATAGGCAAATAAACTCATCACTAATAAAGGTCGATAACTACTAATCGCAATATGTAAACAGGCAATGATCCAACCAATCAGCGATAAAATATTAAAAAAGCCTAAGTTAATACCATTATATTGGTAAATGTGTTCGATAATACTAAAGCCATGCAACGGCAATGCAATCGCACCTAAACTCAAAATTAGCATTTTGGAGGGGGTTTGTTGTGTCATTAAGGCGCGGCATAACAAAGCACATGCTAAAAAATAGCAGGCGATGGCTAAAAGTCCTGCAAGTTGAGCAATCATAGTCCTAAAAACCAAGATAATAGATGAAAGCAGCGATTATAGCGGCTTTTTGGCGTAAACAGGGGTATTAGCTATAGCATAACGTAAGCATTTTGCCTATCCTTAGCAATATTTTTGGATTTTCTTCTACTTAAATCAAGCTAAAGGCTGAGTACGAGGAAAATATAATTAGATTTTTGACAAGACAAAAAAGCGATTCACTATGTTTGATAATTTAACCGAACGCCTTTCCCAAAGTTTACGTAATGTGGCAGGAACAGGCAAATTAACCGAAGATAATATTAAAGACACCTTACGCGAAGTGCGTATGGCTTTGTTAGAGGCCGACGTTGCGTTAACGGTGGTTAAAGACTTTATTGAGCGTATTCGTAGCCAAGCACTTGGCCAAGAGGTTATGCAAGCCTTATCACCGGGTCAAGCCTTTGTTAAGTTGGTGTTTGACGAGTTAGTACGCACTATGGGTGATGCTAACGAGGTACTTAACTTACACGCCGCTCCGCCAGCCGTTGTGCTAATGGCAGGTTTACAAGGGGCTGGTAAAACCACCACTGTTGCCAAATTAGCTAAGTTTTTACAAGAACGTCATAAGAAAAAAGTATTAGTGGTGTCGTGTGATATTTATCGTCCTGCGGCCATTAANNACCGCAGGTCGTTTGCATATTGATGCCGACATGATGACCGAGATTCAACAATTACATGCAGCCATTAAACCCATCGAAACCTTGTTTGTGGTTGATGCCATGACAGGTCAAGATGCCGCCAATACAGCTAAAGCCTTTAATGATGCTTTGCCGTTAACGGGCGTTATTTTGACCAAAATGGACGGTGATGCACGTGGTGGTGCGGCGTTATCGGTGCGTACTATTACAGGTAAACCCGTTAAATTTATGGGTATTGGCGAAAAGTTAGAAGCTTTAGAGCCGTTTTATCCTGACCGTATTGCACAACGTATTTTGGGCATGGGCGATGTTTTATCGTTAGTTGAAGAAGTCGAACGTAAAATAGACAAAGAAAAATCCGAAAAAATTGCCAAAAAACTGCGTAAAGGTGGTGGTTTTGATTTAGAAGATTTGTTGGTGCAATTTCAGCAAATGAAAGCGATGGGCGGCATGGCGGGCTTTTTAGATAAATTACCGGGTATGACTGGCTCACAAATGCAGCAAGCAACCGCAGGTGGCGCACCCGAAAAAATGATGAAGCAAATGGAAGCGATTATTCAATCCATGACCCCATTAGAGCGTCATAAACCTGATGTGATTAACGGCTCGCGTAAACGTCGTATTGCGATGGGGGCAGGGGTACAAATTCAGGATGTAAACCGTTTGCTTAAACAGCACACTCAAATGGCTAAAATGATGAAAAAATTAGCCACTCCGTCAGGCATTACTAAAATGTTGCGTGGCATGCAGGGTTTGCAAAACAAATTTGGCGCAGGTGGCGGTATGGGGGGAGGTATGCCTCAAGGTATGCAAATGCCTGATATGGATCCTAAAGAGTTAAATAAACTGATGGCCAAATTGCCTAAAAAATGAGACTCAATGAACTTGTTGCTAATCTAAGTTTTTGGGCTTGTTTGGCAACAAGTATCTATTTTGCTAAACAACAAGGGTGCAGCTTATGGTTAGCTGTTCCTGCGTTGTTTGTTGCTTCGGCCTTGGTGGCAGTTGTTGTGTCTTGGTTGTTATCGCGCTTTAATTAACGACGTTTAGGCAAGCACAATAACAAAGCAATTAAAATTAATAACATACCTGTTAGTGCCGTATGGTCTGGCACTTCTCCCCACAAAATCCACGCCCAAACACCTGCAAAAATAATCGCTAAATAGTTAGCAGGGCCAATTTTGCCCGCAGGCGCATAGCTGTATGCTTTTGAAAGGCTAATTTGACTAAAAGTCGCCAAGCTGCCTGCACCAATTAAGTAAATTAACTCTTGTTGTGTTAACACGCGCCAATGCCAATACATGGGTATTGCTGATACAACGGTAGCGATTAAGCAAAAATAAAACACAATACGAGTAGCAGGTTCGGTGGTGGTTAATGCTCTTACCGTAACAAAAGCCATGGCCGCAAAAAAGCTCGAACTAATGCCCACAACGCTAAGCCAGTTAAACATCTCGGCGCTTGGTTTAGCGACTAATATCACCCCAACCAAACCCACTAAAGCAGCCATTAACATTAACGGTGTAATACGCTCTTTCAAAAATAGCCATGCAACTAAAGGAATAAACACAGGCGAAGAATAAGTAAACACCATCGCATTAGACAGCGGCAAATGGGCAATGGCATAAAAAAAACCATACATTGCTGCCAAGCCCACTAATGCACGCCATAAGTGCATCATCGGTTTATGGGTAATAAAAAATGCTTTGCCTTGGGTAAGTGCAAATGGTAACAGGATTAATGTGCCTGTTAAGTTACGCATAAAAACCACCGTGACATTATCCACGCTATGTGAGGCTAAACGAATTAGCACCCCCATTGTGGCAAATAGCAGGGCAGAGAGGCTTAACAGGGCTAAACCTTTTAACAGTGATTGTTGCGGCATGAGCCTGCCAGTATAAAAAAGAAGGCTATTATTTCATAACCCTCTTCATTTTTGTGCAATTAAACGCGCGGCTATTTTTGTAGCTTGGCTTCCATTTCTTTAATTTGTTGCTCTTTAAGACGAATAATTTCTTCGCTATCTTGTAATTGGGATTGTAGATTTTGTTTACGCGCCAGCAATTGTTTTTGGTCTTCTAGGCGTTTATCGGCTTCTTCACCTGCAATGCCTTTAATTTTAGAGGTGTCTATTTGTGGTGGTGGGGCTTTTTTGACAGGTGCAGCAACAGGCTTAACAGGTTCTGCCAGTGCAACGGGTGCTGGTGGTGGGGTTGTTGTTTGTGGCGTAGGGGGAATCTCGTTAACTGGCGGTGCAGTTACTTCGGGTTGTGTTATTGCTTGAGGCGCAACGGTAGCAGGAGGGCAGCTTTTTTCTTCTTTTTGTTGTGTTAATAAAATTGTACTAATACTGGCAGTGGTTACTACTCCACCCAACACAAAGCCTAATGCTCCAATCACTAAATGGTCACGACTAAACATAGTTCACTCCTCGCATAATTTTGTTTTTTCCAAACCGCGATGCTGTCTAACTCTGCCTAGTCTGTCAATCCTCATATCCATAAAGAGGGCATTTTAATGCGAGGTGTGCATTTGAAAATCGGCCATACGACCTTTTAAACCATCATTTAACACATAACGAATATAGTCCCGTCCCCAATCAGCTACTTGGCTTGTGGCTAACGTTGTTGTGCGACTTGCTGCATAAACTAAGGCTTTAACAACAGGTAACAAATGACGTTCGGGATATAAATTTACCCCTAAACCAGTAATTAAATCGGCATCAGGAATAACAAGGCTACTTAATACCGCCAATTCGCGGCGCGGTAAATAGAAGGGGGCTTGCCCTGCAAATGAACGTGCTAAGGTGTCGGTTAATAAACGTCCACAATCATCGGGTGCAGATAAAGCTAGTTTGAGTTGTTGATAACGCTGTGCTTCTTCTTGAGGGGATTCGCTTAATAAGGCTTCGGGTACACCCATCAAATAATTAGCATAACGCCATAAATGCTGATACGCGCGACGGTCATCATCGCTTAAATACACACCTAATTTTTGCATTCCTGATAAAACCACATGACTAAAACCACAAGCGACCCATGCTAGTTCGGCTTGGTTAATTGCCAACGGTAAAGATAAGCCTTTTTTGGCATCGTCGATGACGACATGACGGCGCACAAAGGTATGTAATAAGCGCACTCTTAATACCGAATTTAAACCAATACCGTCGGCTCTGAGTCCATCTTTGGCTAAGACATCGGCCACCATAGAACCTGTTTCATATAAACGCCTGACGGCATCTTGTTCTAAGCGTTTGGTTGAGGCTAAGACACGAGCGATATTAGGCACAGCATAGGTTAAAGGTAAAGCACCTAAGGCAAAAGACACCAAAGCAACGGGTGCAGAACGTAAAAAAACGTGCGCACCGTGTTCTATTTGTTGCCAGTTGACCCATTGAGGTACGGTAAATGCTTCATCACACAAAGCTTGGCATTGGGCATTACCTGCTTGGGCTTGTTGTTGCACCAGTTGCCAAATATTAGTTGCGCGTAGTTTGTGTTGATATAAATAATCGACGACTGCATCGGCTACAGGGTCGCCAATTTTTTGATAGTCTAAAATGGTTTGCGTGCTGAGATGGGACATTATTACATTGCTCTTAAATTGGTACATTCGTGCCAATATAGCCAAAAAATAATAAGCAAGCAAGTGCTTGGTTTGTGAAAAAGATGGAGTTATTAGGGGGTAAAGTTTTTCTTAGTAATATAAAAATGACAAAGGCCTCAAAAAAGAGGCCTTAAAACTCAGTCTTAGTGCGGCTTGTCATCGCCAATTACCAAGACTGGCTACACTGGGCGTACCTTTGTGTAGTCTCGAATGCCTGATGTAAAACAGAGCAGGAACATTTTAACTTACCAACTCAAAGCGCCACCTGTTTGATACTCTGTAACGCGAGTTTCAAAAAAGTTTTTCTCTTTGCGTAAGTCCATGATTTCGCTCATCCACGGGAATGGATTTTTAACGCCCACAAATTGTTCGGGCAAGCCAAGTTGGACTAAACGACGATTACTAATAAACTGTAAATATTCTTCCATCATCGCGGCATTCATACCCAATACACCCCGCGGCATGGTGTCACGGGCATAGGCGATTTCGAGTTGAGTGCCTTCCAAAATCATTTGAATCACTTCTTGCTGAAATGCTTTATCCCATAAGTGCGGGTTTTCATTTTTAATTTGGTTGATAACATCAATACCAAAATTAAGATGCATCGACTCATCACGCAAAATATATTGAAATTGCTCGGCAACGCCAGTCATTTTGTTGCGACGACCCATACTCAAAATTTGAGTAAAACCACAATAAAAGAAAATCCCTTCGGTAACGGCATAAAAACCAATCAGGTTACGCAATAACTCTTGGTCGGTTTCGGGTGTGCCTGTGTTAAACGTAGGACTAGACAAAGAATGTGTATGCTTTAAAGACCATGCTGCTTTTTTGGCAACGGTAGGGACTTCGCGGTACATATTAAATACTTCACCTTCGTCCATGCCCAAAGACTGAATACAGTATTGGTAGGCGTGAGTGTGAATTGCTTCTTCAAAAGCTTGACGCAATAAGTACTGGCGGCATTCGGGGTTGGTAATTAAACGATAAACCGCTAATACCAAATTATTAGCCACTAAACTGTCAGCGGTCGAAAAATAACCCAGTGAACGCATTACAATTAAACGCTCGTCGTCGGTTAAACCGTCCGCACTGCGCCAAAGGGCAATGTCTTTGGTCATGTTGACTTCTTGNNGCTTTACAGTTAATCATACGTTTGTCGTCAACTTGGATACGCGCTGCGCCCATTTCGAGTTCTTCTAAACCTGTGGTAACGTCTAAAGCAGCAATAGCTGCTTCTGCTCGGTCAAGGGCAGCAGGGGTTGCGATAGATTGAAGTGGTGCCACTGTAGGCGACGGTGTAGTTGCGTTTTGCGTAGTTGTTTGTGGCGCAACAGTTGGCGTTGTTGGTGTCTTGGCCTTAGGCTTTTCTTCTGCATGGAAGTCGTCCCAGTTTAACATGGTGGTATCTCTCTTAAAACAATATAACGAGTGAGCTATAACGTGACAGCAGTTCGTCGTGACTTAATACGGGTATATCTTCAGCGATTGCCTGAGCAACAAGCATTCGATCAAAAGGGTCTTTATGATGTGGAGGTAATGTGAGTAATCTTTGGCAATGCTGAGGTTTAATTGCTAAGGTACTTAAACCCATTTTATCGGCAATAATGAGCAATTCAGCATAGTCAAAATCTAGTTTGCCTAGATTGATTTTAATGGCGATTTCCCACCATGAGGCAACGCTTAAATACAGTTTGTCGGCTACAGCAAGATGTTTTTCGGCTGGTTGTAGGCGTGAGTCATCTGCTACCATCCATAAAAACGTGTGTGTATCGAGCAAAAAGCAGTTAAACATTATTATTTGCCTTCAAACGCATCAAGGATGTCGTCGGGTAAGGGCTTATCAAAATCATCAGTAATCACTATTTTGTTTTTGAGTAAGCCAATTGGCCATTTACCAATTAAGCGGCTCTCATTAGTCGAAACAGCTACTTGTGCATTAAAAGGCAAAATTTGTGCAATGGGTTTGCCATTTTTGGTTAAGGTGATAGTTTCACCATGCTCAACTTGGTCAAGTAAAAAAGCTAATTCTGTATTACTTGGATTTAAAGCCAATGTAATCATGGTGATGTCCTCACTACAACTTATAAGACTAAGATACTCCTAAAAATATCTTAGTCACTATAGCAACTTACTGACAAGCCTCACAGTCTGGATTGTCAATCGAGCAAGCTAAAGGCACTGGTGCCGCTTGAGCAAACTCAGCCACAGGCTCTTCTTGACGTACCGACTTAACTGCATTTAACGCACCATCACTAATGGTCGATTTTTCGGCTGCTGTTGCACCAATCGCACGGAGGTAATAAGTGGTTTTTAAGCCTCTAAACCATGCCATTCTGTAGGTGATGTCTAATTTTTTGCCCGACGCATGACCAATATACAAGTTGAGTGATTGTGCTTGGTCAATCCATTTTTGACGACGACTAGCCGCTTCAACAATCCATTTAGGCTCAACTTCAAAGGCCGTCGCAAACAAAGCTTTAAGGTCGTCAGGAATACGCTCAATGTTTTGTACCGAGCCATCGTAGTATTTGAGGTCGTTCACCATCACCGCATCCCACAAGCCACGCGCTTTTAAGGCATTGACTAAGTAAGGATTAACCACCGTAAACTCGCCTGACAAGTTCGATTTAACATATAGGTTTTGGTAGGTCGGTTCAATAGACTGTGCCACACCACAAATATTAGAAATGGTGGCGGTAGGCGCAATCGCCATGACGTTAGAGTTACGCATACCTTGAGCTTGCACAGTAGCGCGTAGGCTTGCCCAATCTAAGGTTTGGCTGGTATCGACTTGNNAAAATACCTTGACTCCATAACGAACCTTCAAAAGTGCTGTAACTGCCGCGTTCTTTGGCTAATTGTGAAGATGCTGTAATGGCAAAATAACTAATCACTTCCATTGATTCATCAGCAAATTTAATGGCTGCATCGGAAGAGTAGGCGGTGTTTAAAATATACAAGGCATCTTGAAAGCCCATAATACCTAAGCCGACAGGACGATGACGGAAGTTAGAGTTTTTGGCTTGTGGTACGGCGTAATAGTTAATATCAATCACGTTATCCAACATACGTACCGCAGTTTTAACGGTTTTTTCTAATTTAGCAACATCTAAACCGTTAGCAGTCACATGATTCACTAAGTTAATTGAACCTAGGTTACATACGGCAATTTCATCTTGTGATGTATTGAGCGTAATTTCTGTACACAAGTTTGAAGAATGCACCACGCCTACGTGTTGTTGAGGTGAGCGTAAGTTACACACATCTTTAAAGGTGACCCACGGATGGCCTGTTTCAAACAACATNNTCATATTCGTTATAACGCACCGCAAATTCTTTGCCGTATAAATCATGCAAATCAGGTACATCAGACGGCGAAAACAACATCCAATCACCGTCATCAAAGACACGTTGCATAAACAAATCAGGTACCCAATTGGCAGTATTCATGTCGTGAGTACGGCGGCGGTCGTCACCTGTGTTTTTACGCAGCTCTAAAAATTCTTCAATGTCTAAATGCCATGTTTCGAGATAAGCACACACTGCACCTTTACGTTTGCCGCCATTATGAGCAAGGGCAGAGGTAGTCATATAAGACTCGTCTCCCTCAACAATTAAGTCGAATACAAAGGGCTTAACCGCAATCGGTTTGATACTACGAATACGACTAAAAATAAAACCATTGTGGGTGAGCCAATTACGTTTGGTAATGGCTTGGCAGCCAACTAAATCTGCCAGTTGTTTAACAGCAGGAATACGCACATCATAAGCACGCACCACACCATTAAATTGAATTTGTGAGCCATCACTGCGTGTGCCTGTATGATCTTGGTCACGTTCGCGGTATTGGCCAGCCGTTGGTACACCTAAACGTAAACACTGATAACGTAAGCCTTCAACAAGGGCTTGTGAGGTATTGGTAAAGTAGATTTCTTTGCCACGTGACACACCGCCATCCGTTTCTAACAAGCCTTGTACTAAGGCTAAGGTTTGTGTTTGTGGCAGATGACTAAAACGGCGCGCAATACGCTTGTTGCCTTGAGCGTCATATAAATCATCATGGCTAAAAGGTAGGGTATTATCGCCAGCACCTACAAAGCGGACTGTACCTGTGTTGCGTACTACGCCACGACCTGCCGCCCAATGAATTTGTTGATAGGTGTCGCCACGTTGGGTCAACCAGCTATGAATACCACGCTCGGCCAAGTAGCTTTGAACAAAGGCTAAATGAGCATCACTTTGTGGATTACCAGACACTCCCCATTGATTACCATCTTTGCTTAAATGACCATCACCCAACAAAATGCCGTACAAACGCGCATCATCGGCATCAAAACCAGCCACAGGCACAACTTCGGTAGGAATCACTTGGGCGACATAATCGCCCGTATTTAATAAGCCTGCATCAACCCATTCGCCTTGAATTGAGCCACTACTTAATTGGCGCATGGTACGTTCATTGGCTTGGCCAACAGGAACATTTTTAATCACATAAAATGGATGACCAGCGGTGACTTCAATCGGGTTGATGCTGTGTTTAACATCAATAGCCACCATATCATCATGTTGGTTATACACAAACTGTTGTAACACTTCGCGGTATTGACCGCTAATGCCTAGCACTAAATCACCTTTTTTAACATCACGAATCGCTTTTACGCCGTCGGCAGTATGCAATAAAGTATCAGGTGCAAAACATTGATTAACTGCCACAGCCGTATCATTTGCCACTTTCAAAAACGGCACAACGCCTTGAGACTTACCATTAGTACCTTTGATATAAGCACCTAAGGCTCTAACAGGAGTCCAGTCATTACCTAAGCCACCTGCCCATTTAGACAACATGGCATTGTCACGAATCGCATCGTAAATGCCGTATAAATCGTCTGGTACAGTGGTTAAATAGCAGCTTGATAATTGTGGACGTAATGTCCCTGCATTAAACAAGGTAGGCGTTGATGCCATATAATCAAAGCTAGACAATACTTGGTAAAACTCAATAGCACGCGCTTCTTTGTCGGCTTCGTTCATCGCTAAGCCCATCGCCACACGCATAAAGAATAACTGTGGCAATTCAAAACGCACTTCTTGGCTATGAATAAAATAACGGTCGTAAAGGGTTTGTAAGCCTAAATAGGTAAACTGAAAGTCACGCATTGGCTCAATGGCATCGGCAATACGCGCCAAGTCATAACTTAATAAATCAGGATGTAATAATTCTAATTCGATGCCACGCTTTAAATAAGCGACTAAGGCTTGAGGATAAAACTCGGCCATTTCGGCTTGAGTGGCTTTGTCGGCAATGTCTAAAAAGCCTAAGGCTTCACTGCGTAATTGGTCTAATAACAAACGGGCAGTTACATAAGTATAATTAGGTTCTTGCTCAATATGTACTCGCGCACACATCACCATGGTAGTGGCTAAATCGCTTTCTTGTACACCGTCATATAAATTTTTAAGGGTTTCATCAATAATCGCTTGGGCATTAACACCACTTAAGTCTTCACACGCGGTATTGACCAATAATTCTAAACGACCCAAATCTAAAGGTTGGCGTGTGCCATCACCCAAAGTGACGGTTAATGTAGGATGCGTTTTAGCAATGCCCACATCACGTAATTTGCTGCGTTCATCACGATAAATTACATAAGAGCGAGCTACTTTTTGCTCACCAGCACGCATTAACGCTAATTCAACTTGGTCTTGAATTTCTTCAATATGTACCGTACCACCACTAGGCATACGACGTTTAAAGGTATTACTTACAGCGTCGGTTAAGAGGGCAACTTGTTGATGTACACGGCTAGAATCTGCCGCCGAACCGCCTTCAACCGCCAAAAAAGCTTTGCTAATGGCAAAGGCAATTTTGCCTGAATCATAAGAAACCAGTGTTCCATTGCGCTTAATGACACGTAATTGGCCGGGCGCAGTAGCAAGAGTTTCTGAAGACTCAAAAGAACGCTGTGCAGAAATCGTCATATAGGCTTCCTAGTAATTTAAAAACAAAAAGTCTTTGCCATAGCTAAGTTAAAATAGCCATAGCGACAAAATGATTTGTTTATGTTTAATGTAAAAAGGTGTTTAAAACACAAGCTATAGTGTGTGCTTTCTAATTTCGGCACAAGATAAGCGGTTTTTGAAAAAGTTGCAAGGGGGCAAATTTAGACAAATTAACGCATTAAGCAGGCTAAACAGACCAAGAAAACAAGGGATTCAAGGTGTTACACGATTATAACTTAGTGATGACTTTGTAGGAGCCTAATGTAAAAAAATATATCAGTTTTTTAGTCTTGACAGGCTTTTCGTGGTGTGTTGGTAAACAAGTGCTGTTTAGTGCTTTGTAACTGTAACAGAATTGACTATGATGCACAGATGACTAACGCTTTTAATATTGATGTTTGGACACATTAAGCAAGTGTGCGTTACATTATGAACAATCAACACAACTAGGAATGAATCATGAGCCAACAAGAAGAACGTTTACCGCGTATTTTAATTGTCGAAGATGACGAACGTTTGGCAAGCCTAACTCAAGAATATTTAATTCGTAATGGTATGCAAGTCGCCATCGAAACTGACGGCAATCGTGCCATTCGCCGTATTTTATCTGAGCAACCCGATTTAGTGGTCTTAGATGTGATGTTACCGGGTTCTGACGGTTTAACTATTTGCCGCGAAGTGCGTCCGCATTATCATCATCCTATTTTAATGTTAACGGCGCGTACCGATGACATGGATCAGGTATTAGGCTTAGAAATGGGCGCAGATGACTATGTGGCCAAGCCTGCACAACCTCGGGTGTTGTTAGCGCGTATTCGTGCCTTATTACGTCGTACCGATAAAGTCATCGAAGAAGATACCCCACAGCGTTTAGAGTTTGATGACTTAGTTATTGATAATGGCGGCCGCTCGGTCAACTTAGGTGATGAATTAGTTGAATTTACCAGTGCCGAATATGATTTGTTATGGTTATTGGCTTCTAATGCAGGGCGTATTTTATCGCGTGAAGATATTTTTGAGCGTTTACGTGGTATTGAATACGATGGCCAAGACCGTTCTATTGACGTGCGTATTTCGCGTATTCGTCCTAAAATTGGTGATGACCCCGAAAACCCCAAACGTATTAAAACCGTGCGTAGCAAAGGCTATTTATTTGTGAAAGAGTCTTTAGGCGGTTAACTTGCCCAATCTTGTTCCTAGTAGTATTTTTGTACGCATTTACGGCGGCCTGTTATTAATTATCAGTGCCGTCGCTTTGTGTACCTATCTTTTGCTGCAAGTCGTTAATGACTATCGTGCTGCCGAATACCGTGAAAGCATGGCGACGGGCTTTTTTAGATTAATTGCCATTGGCATAGCAAGGCAGCAAACCCCCGAACTTAGACAAGCATGGCTCGAAGAAGCCAGTGTGTTATTAGATAGCAAAATCATTTTACTTAATCGTAAACAAGCCGATTTTACCAGTAACGAAAGCGCACGCTTAGTCAAAGGCCAAGCCGTGGTGCGTATTGGTAAAAATTATGATTATGCCGATATTTACAGCATGGTTTCGCAACAAGACGAGCTTTATATACGCGCAACCATGAGCAAAGTCTCGGAGCAACAAGCCAAAGCAATGGCTATTTTTTTATTGGATGACTTAGACCATTATCGCGGTTCAGAAAGCCAACGCCTCAAACAACTACAAAGCTACTTTCCGTTTCCTTTACAAATTGTTCCTCTCGAAAAAAGTGCCTTAGAAGCCGACCAACGTGCGCGAATTAAACGTAAAGAAGTGGTATTGGCCTTAAAAGAGAGTGGCGCAACGCGTAACTCNNTTTGATTGGATGCCCGTACAATTACTCTTGATTATCTTGGCCATGAGTTTGGTATTAATTACTGCCGCTGCTTATTTGATTATTCATCCGCTCGAAAAAAAGATTAAAGCCGTAGAAGGGGCAGCCCGACGCATTGGTGGCGGTGATTTAAGCGCACGTGCTGCGGTGTATGGCCGAGATGAGGTGAGCCAGTTAGCGTACTCGTTTAACAGCATGGCAGAGCATATTCAGCGTCTTATAGACTCACAGCGTGAATTAACGCGTGCGGTATCACACGAATTAAGAACGCCTGTGGCGCGGATTCGTTTTGGCATGGAAATGTTGGCCGATACCGACGACTATGACGACCGTTTTAGTCAATTAGCTTTATTAGATAACGATATAGATGAGCTTAATAAATTAATTGATGAAATTTTGACTTATGCCAAATTAGAGCAAGGTATTCCTATTCTTAATTTTGAACGAGTGGATTTGGCCGAGCTATTACAACAAGTGGCCAAAGAAACCGAGGCCTTGCGTGGTAAAGTAAAAATTAGTGTACGTTTGCCGCCAGAAGGCACGATAGCCGAAGCTGAGCGGCGTTATTTACACCGTGTATTACAAAATTTGGCAGGTAACGCGACGCGCTATGCCAACAGCGAAATATGTTTGAGTGCAGGGATTTACGATAGCTGTGCTTATATTTCGGTGGAAGATGATGGAGAGGGCATTGCCGAAAAAGACCGTGAGCGTGTGTTTCAGCCCTTTACGCGTTTAGATGATAGTCGTACTCGTGCCTCAGGGGGTTATGGTTTGGGTTTATCTATTGTGTCGCGCATTGCTTTTTGGTTTGGTGGCAACATGAAAGTAGAGCAAAGCCCCACATTAGGCGGTGCAAAATTTATGATGACATGGCCAATTAAGCAAAAAAACCGCAGTAAATTAAAATTAAACGATGTAAGTTAACAATCTGTTGACATAACACTTACAGCGCAACAACAGTGTTAGCAACATTTAGGTGCATAATCAAGCTTCGAGTACATGGTATGTTTTTCTCTGGTTGAACCCCTGTTAAGCCCACTTCGGTGGGCTTTTTTTTGTCTGTTATTTGGAGTGGGAGGCTGAGGAGTGGTTAAACTCAACTACCATAAAATGCTTCTTGGTGATGGTGTGTTGATTTTTTGATTTAGCCCTCACCCCAACCCTCTCCCGAAGGGCGAGGGAGTCCTCTCTCCCTATGGGAGAGAGCTAGAGTGAGGGTTAAAACCTACATTGCTGATTGTAAATAGTTTTGTATGCCTAGTTTTTGAATTAACTCAAGCTGTGTTTCAAGCCAGTCAATGTGTTCTTCTTCGCTTTCTAAAATAGCAACAAATAACTCACGAGAGCCATAATCCCCAATGCTTTCGCAATGTGTAATCGCATCTTTTAAATCTGGATGGGCTTGATGTTCGAGCTTTAAATCACCTTGAAAAATTTCTTCAACATTCTCGCCAATAAACAGCTTGTTAAGATGTTGTAAGTTGGGTAAACCTTCTAAAAATAAAATACGATCAATAAGTTTGTCGGCATGTTTCATTTCGTCGATAGACTCCATGTATTCATGTTGTCCGAGTTTTTCAAAACCCCAACTTTTAAGCATACGTGCATGTAAAAAGTATTGATTAATAGCGGTGAGTTCGTTACTTAATGCTTTGTTTAAATAAGCAATGACTTGGGTATCGCCTTTCATGTTGTTAGCTCCATTAGGATAGATGAGTATTAAATAGGGTAGCTTAAATATAGAAGACGAGTAAGCCAAAAAGACGTGTAAAAACGCCTTTAAATGTAACTTTTATTAGAAGATTAGATTGCAAAAACAAATGCTTATTATTTACGCAGCATAAGATACGTCAACGGCTAAGGCGGCGAGGGTGTTGTTGATAAGCTCACGTGCTTCTGGCACACAACGGCCACAGGTTGTACCTACTTTATGACAGTCACGAATTTCTCGGTAAGAGCAACAGCCATTTTCTACAGAGGCTTTAATTTGTTTATCGGTAACAGCGTGACATACACAAATGTACATGATGACTTTCTCAATACAAAAGCTAATGAGAATAATTATCAATAAGTTTTGGTTGAATGTCAAGCAATAAAAAACCCGCACTAGGCGGGTTTTTTATTATCAACATATAACTTAAAAAATTAAGCCATTGCTTTGATATGAGCGTTCAAACGGCTCTTATGACGAGCAGCTTTATTCTTGTGAATAATGCCTTTGTCAGCCATACGGTCAACAACAGGAACAGCAGCAGTATAAGCAACAGTTGCGGCTTCTTTGTTTCCAGTTGCAATCGCGTTAACGACTTTCTTTAAATAAGTACGCACCATGGAACGTAAACTAGCATTATGTTTACGCTGTTGTTCGTTTTGGCGCGCACGTTTTTTGGCTTGTGCAGAATTGGCCACGGTGGCACTCCTATGAATTCACTAACGGGCATTAGCCCAAAATCAGGCGTAGGATTTTGCCGAGCGTAGCCAATTAAGTCAAGCTCAATCCCAACTTTTTAATGGATTAGTTACGTTTTTGTGTATTTTGAGGCCATAATTCGCTACTATCTTAGCCCTTGCCTGTTATTGATTGCCAATTCCATGTCTCAAGCTCCTATTCCTCAAAAAGATGCTTCGTCTTCTACCCCTAAAAAATCAGGTCTTTGGCGTTCTACACTTATCGTGAGTGCCATGACTATGTTGTCACGTATTGCAGGTTTAGTGCGTGACATGGTGTTGCTAAATACCTTTGGCGCAGACCGTATGATGGATGCTTTTTTGGTGGCCTTTAAAATTCCTAATTTTTTGCGACGTTTGTTTGCAGAAGGGGCATTTGCCAATGCCTTTGTACCCGTATTAACCGAGTACAAAACGCAACGCGATGCTGCTGCTGTGCGGGATTTGGTAAGCAAGGTGGCAGGCTCGTTATCACTTATTTTAATGGTTATTACGGTAATAGCGGTGCTGGCAGCACCGTTAATTATGTGGATTTTTGCGCCTGGATTTAGCAACGACCCCGAAAAGTTTCATTTAGCGGCCGATATGTTGCAAATTACCTTTCCTTATTTGTTGTTGATTTCGTTAACGGCATTTGCAGGCGGAATTTTAAATAGTTATGGGGCCTTTGCCTTATCGTCGTTTACGTCGGTATTACTTAATTTAGTGATGATTGCCAGTGCCTTATTTTTGGCTCCTTTGTTGCAAATACCCATTATGGCGTTGGCGTGGGGCGTATTGATTGCAGGGGTGGCGCAATTAGCCATACAAATTCCTGCTTTATATAATATTGGTATGTTGCCACGCTTTAAAATTGACTTTGCCGACGAGGGCGTAAAACGTATTTTTACCTTAATGTTACCTGCGATGTTTGGGGTATCTGTTAGTCAAA
Organism: Moraxellaceae bacterium UBA2032; assembly: GCA_002333125.1. Taxonomy (GTDB): domain Bacteria; phylum Pseudomonadota; class Gammaproteobacteria; order Pseudomonadales; family Moraxellaceae; genus Agitococcus. The sequence goes on from DDBM01000047.1 coordinate 26,160, forward strand.
TAAACTTGTTGTTAGATACAATTTTAGCGTCATTTTTAATTTCGGGTTCGGTGTCGTGGTTATATACCGCAGAGCGTTTAACCGAGTTGCCGCTTGGGCTGATTGGCATTGCGGTAGCCACGGTCATTTTACCGTCTTTATCGGCTAAACACGCCCAAAAGTCCAACGATGAATTTAAAGCCATGATAGATTGGGCATTGCGAGTGATTGTGTTGGTGGGTGTGCCTGCGTCGTTGGCGATGTTGATTTTGGCGCAACCTATGATTGCGACGTTATTTCATCATGGTAAGTTTTCGCAGCATGATGTACAAATGTCGGCTGCGGCGTTGCAGGCTTTATCGGGTGGTATTTTGGCCTTTATGTTAATTAAGGTGTTTGCGCCCTGTTATTACGCCCGTCAAGACACCAAAACACCCGTTAAGATNNATGGTGGCTGTGTTGTGTTGGATGACACCACAGGCAAATTATTGGTTAAACATGGCCACAAGTCATAAATTAGGCTATTTGGCGGTTATTTGTGGGGCAGGGGCAGCAACTTATGTGGTGGTATTGACGCTAGTGGGCTTTAAATGGCGCGAGTTAAAACATTGATTATTATTTGCGTAGGTACAATAATAAGAACATGTACTTGATGGAGTATTATCATGCAAGCAATAAGTTATACCGCATTACGCAATCATTTAGCCAATATGCTAGATAAGGTCAATGATGACCATACCCCGATGCTAATTACTCGTCAAAATGGTAAGCCTGCCGTATTGATGTCTTTAGAAGACTTTCAATCATATGAAGCAACGGCCTATTTAATGGCGAGTCCAAAAAATGCTCAACGTTTAAATCAGGCGATTGCCGAAATTGAATCAGGCCAAACGGTACATAAAGAGTTATTAGACGAATGATGTTGGCATGGGCAACAACGGCATGGAAAGATTATTTGTATTGGCAGCAAACAGATAAGCAAGTCTTAAAGCGCATCAATATGTTAATTAAAGATATTCAACGCCAGCCATTTGTAGGTATTGGTGACCCAGAGCCATTACGCCATAACTGGTCGGGTTATTGGTCAAGACGGATAGATAAAGAACATCGTTTGGTTTACAAAGTGACGCAAGAGAGCGTTATTATTGCTCAATGTCGTTATCATTATTAAAGATGAATTAGCATGACCCAACTTCTTCGACATTGGCAAACATTACAACAACTACCGTCCAGTGTGGTCACGATTGGTAATTTTGATGGCGTACATTGTGGCCATCAGGTTATTTTGCAACGTGTGCTAGCCATTAGTAAGGTGCAAAAATTAGCCAGTGTGGTGATGTTTTTTGAGCCACAACCACAAGAGTTTTTTGCACCACACGCAGCGCCACCACGTTTAATGGATTGGCGTGACAAGTTTGAAGCCCTGCGCGATTTGGGCATTGATTATGTATTGCTGATTAAATTTGACACAGAGTTTAGAAAATTAACCGCGCAAGCCTTTGTTGAGCGGGTATTGTTGCCCTTGCAATGTAAGCATTTAGTGGTAGGTGATGATTTTAGGTTTGGTTGTGACCGTTCGGGTGATTTTGGCTTTCTGCAACAAGCAGGGCAGCAGCACGCTTTTAGTGTAGAAAGTACACCCACGATTACTAACGAGTCGCAACGTATTAGCTCAACACGGATTCGCCAAGCGATTCAAGAAGCGGATTTTGCCTTGGCGCATCAACTGTTGGGGCGACCATATTGTATTGCAGGCCATATTAAACATGGCGATAAAATTGGCCGCACCTTAGACTTTCCGACTGCAAATTTATCGCTTAACCGCCATGTGTCACCCGTGGCAGGGATATATGCAGTAAAAGTATGGGGACTAACAGGAGATAAACCTTTGTTAGGGGCAACCAATGTAGGAACACGCCCTGCGGTAGGCGGCACAGAAAATCGTATCGAAGTCCATATTTTAGATTTTAATGGCGATATTTATGGTCGCCGAATACGGGTACAGTTTTGCCATAAACTGCGTAACGAAACCAATTTTGTTTCTTTAGACGCGTTAAAAGTGGCCATTGCCCAAGATGTGCAAGCCACGCGTGATTATTTTGAAATGAACCCTCACCCCAATCCTCTCCCATAGGGCGAGGGGGTAAATGAGCAAATTTAAGTGAGTAAACCATGACCGTTGATTATAAAAATACCCTTAATCTGCCCGAAACAGATTTTGCCATGAAAGCTAATTTGGCCAATCGAGAAGCGGCTTGGGTTGGCGAATGGCAACAAAACAAACTCTACGCTCAAATTCGTGCTGCCCGTGCAGGTTGCCCACAGTTTATTTTGCATGATGGCCCTCCGTACGCNNAAGTCTAAAACTATGTCGGGTTTTGACGCGCCCTATGTACCAGGTTGGGATTGTCATGGTTTGCCGATTGAATTAAATGTAGAAAAAAAGTTTGGCAAAGTGGGAGATAAAGTCACGGCCAAAGAGTTTCGTCAGCATTGCCGTGAGTTTGCCTTGGGGCATGTGGCTAATCAAAAAGCGGACTTTCAGCGTTTGGGCGTATTAGGCGATTGGGATAATCCGTATTTGACCATGGATTTTCAGCAAGAAGCCGACATCATTCGTAGTCTAGGCAACATTGCCGCCAATGGCCATTTGCACAAAGGCTTAAAGCCTGTGCATTGGTGTATGGATTGTGGTTCTGCTTTGGCTGAGGCCGAAGTGGAATATGAGGAAAAACAATCTCATGCTATTGATGTGGCTTTTGCGGTTAAAGATGTAGCTGATTTTGCGCAACGTGCAGGATTATCAAGCGTTCCAAGTGCGGTTGATTTTGTTATTTGGACAACCACGCCGTGGACTTTACCTGCCAACCAAGCGGTGAGCTTACATCCCGAATTAGTGTATGTGGTGGTACAAGCCGATATTGAGGCCAAATCTCGCACCTTAGTCTTGGCTCAAGCCTTGTATGAAGCTACTTTGGCTCGTTATCAAGCCGAAAACATTCAAGTATTGGCCGAGGTGGCTGGCGCAGCCTTTGAACATGTGGCTTTACAACATCCTTTTTATGAGCGTGTTGTGCCAGTCATTGTGGGTGAGCATGTGACTGCCGATGCAGGTACAGGCGCAGTACATACCGCACCAGGTCATGGTCAAGACGACTTTGTGATTGGTAAAAAATACGACCTTAAAGTGGATAATCCTGTTGATAATAACGGCGTATTTTTGCCTAATACCCCGTTGTTTGCAGGAATGCACGTCAATAAAGCTAATGAGCCAATTTTAGAAACACTCAAAGCCAATGACCGTTTGTTGGCTCACGTTAAAATTAAACACAGTTATCCGCATTGCTGGCGCCACAAAACGCCGATTATTTTTAGAGCTACGCCGCAATGGTTTATTAGCATGGAACAAAAAGGCTTGCGTGATGCCGCCATGCAAGCCATTGACGAAGTGCAATGGTTACCAAGTTGGGGTAAAGCGCGTATTGTGTCGATGGTTAATAATCGTCCTGATTGGTGTATTTCGCGTCAACGTAATTGGGGTGTGCCGATTGCCTTGTTTGTGCATAAAATCACAGGTGAGTTGCATCCTCAAACCCTCGAGCTCATCGAAAAAGTGGCTGTGCAAGTTGAGCAAGCAGGCATTGATGCGTGGTGGGATATTAACGCAGCCGAATTATTGGGTGATGATGCCCCAAATTATATTAAAGTGACTGATACCCTAGATGTGTGGTTTGACTCAGGCGTTACCCATTCTTGCGTATTAAAACGTCGTGATGGTTT